>NZ_RZTI01000088.1:0-25335 GCF_003997275.1 Mesorhizobium sp. M6A.T.Ce.TU.002.03.1.1 | reverse complement strand
CGCTTGTCCTTGACCGTGTCGCCGCCGATCGGCGAGACGAGGCGAGCAAATTCCGCCTCGCTGCCGTCCGCCGACTTCAGGAACCAGCTCCTGAATGTCGCCTTTTTGGTCTTCGAGCCGATCATGCCGACATAGGCGGCATCCCGGCGCTTCAGCGCCTCAGTGGCGATCAGGAAATCCAGCGCGTGGTCGTGGGTAAGAATGACGAAGGCGCTCCCGGCCGGAGCCTCGCGCACCATCGCCTCCGGCATAGGCGTCAGGCTCGTTTCGATCGTGTCCGGCATTCCATCCAGCGCCTCGGCCCGCGTCTCGACAACGGCGACACGCACCGGCAGCAAGGCCACCGCCGATGCCAGCGCCTGGCCGACATGACCGCCGCCGAAGATGTAGACATGCGCCAACTGCGCCTCCTCGGCTTCCGCCGCCGCAACCAGCTCTTGCGCCAGCGCAGCATCGACCAGCCGGATCAGCACCTCGACCCTGCCGCCGCAGCATTGGCCGATTTCCGGTCCGAGCGGGATGTCGAGGGTGGCTCGGATATCCCTCCCCCTTGAGGGGAGGGTGGCGGCGAAGCCGCCGGGTGGGGTCGCCGCGGCAGTGCTCGACATTTTTTTAGGTCGCGCGCTCCCTCTACCGACCCCCTCTGGCCGCTCCGCGGCCATCTCCCCCTCAAGGGGGGAGAAAAGCATCTGCCGCGCCTTGTCGATCGCCATATATTCGAGTTGGCCGCCGCCGATCGTGCCAAAAATCGCCGCGATCGAGACGAGCATGAAGGCGCCCTTCTCGCGTGGCGTCGAGCCTTTTGTTCCGGCCACCTCGACCAGGGCCACCCGGCCGGCGCGCGCAAGAAAGGCTTTCAAGCTTTGCACTTTCGCGTTCATCATTCGCATTCCCTATCGGGAAATATAGAGTTTTCGGCCTGAATTGCACGCTTTCTGGGATTCCGAGGCAGGGTTCACGTGCCGGCCTTGGCCTCACCCTTCAGCCGTTCGATCGCCATCAGCACCCGCTCCGGTGTCGCCGGTGGGTCGAGGCGCGGACAGATCCGGTGGTCGGCAACGCTCGCCACCGCATCCGACAGCGCATGCAGCACCGATATGCCGAGCGGGAGCGGCGGCTCGCCGACCGCCTTGGAGCGGTGGACCGTCGGCTCGCTCGCTTCCGGCCAATCGGCCAAAGTCACGTTGAATATCTTCGGCCGGTCCGAGGCCAAGGGGATTTTGTAGGTCGACGGTGCGTGGGTGCGCAGCCGGCCTTTATCGTCCCACCACAGTTCCTCCGTCGTCAGCCAGCCCATGCCCTGGATGAAGCCGCCCTCGACCTGGCCGAGGTCGATGGCGCGGTTCAGCGAGCGGCCGGTCTCGTGCAGTATGTCGGTGCGCTCAACCATGTATTCGCCGGTCAGCGTGTCGACCGAGACTTCCGAGCACGAGGCGCCATAGGCGAAATAGTAGAAGGGACGGCCCTCGCCCTTGTCACGATCCCAGTGGATTTTCGGCGTCTTGTAGAAGCCCGCCGCAGAAAGCTGGATGCGGGCCATGTAGGCCTGCCTGACGAGGTCGGCGAAGGCGATCTCCTGATTGCCGATGCGCACCCGGTTGGGCAGGAACAGCACCTGGTCGCGCGGCACCTGATATTTTTCGGCGGCGAAATTGGTCAGCCGCTCCTTGATCTGCCGGGCTGCGTTCTGCGCCGCCATGCCGTTGAGATCGGAGCCGGACGATGCGGCGGTCGCCGAGGTGTTCGGGACCTTGCCGGTCGTCGTTGCGGTGATCTTGACCTGGTCGAGGTCGATCTGGAATTCTTCCGCGACCACCTGCGCCACCTTGACGTAGAGGCCCTGCCCCATTTCGGTGCCGCCGTGGTTCAGATGCACCGACCCATCGGTGTAGACATGCACCAGCGCGCCGGCCTGGTTGTAGTGCGTTGCGGTGAACGAGATGCCGAACTTGACCGGCGTCAGCGCCAATCCACGCTTGATGAAGCGACTGTTGGCGTTGAAGGCACGAACCGTGCGGCGGCGCCTCGCATAGTCGCAACTCGACTCCAGCTCGGCGACGATGCGGTGGATGATGTTGTCCTCGACCGTCTGGTGGTACGGCGTGACGTTGCGGTCGCTGGTGCCATAAAAGTTCTTCTTGCGAATCTCCAGCGGGTCCTTGCCGACGGCAAAGGCGACCTCTTCGATGACACGCTCGGCGCCGACCATGCCTTGCGGCCCGCCGAAGCCTCGGAAGGCGGTGTTCGACACGGTGTTGGTGTAGAGCGGCGCCGATTGCGCGTGCACCGCCGGCCAGAAATAAGTGTTGTCGCAATGGAACAGCGCGCGGTCGGTCACCGGGCCGGACAGGTCCGCCGAAAAGCCACAGCGCGCCGCGAACATGAAATCGACACCGAGGATATTGCCCTCGTCGTCAAAGCCAACCTCGTAGTCGACCAGAAAGTCGTGGCGCTTGCCGGTGGCGATCATGTCGTCGTCGCGGTCGGGCCGGATTTTGACGGCACGATGGTGTTTCTTCGCGGCGATAGCGGCCAATACGGCAAACTGGTTGCCTTGCGTTTCCTTGCCGCCGAAGCCGCCGCCCATGCGGCGGATCTCGACCGTGACGGCATGGCTCGGCACGCCGAGCGCATGGCTGACCATGTGCTGGATTTCGCTGGGATGCTGGGTCGAGGAATAAATCGTGACGTCCTGGTCCTCGCCGGGAATGGCCATGGCGATCTGGCCTTCGAGATAAAAATGATCCTGCCCGCCGATGCGCATTTTTCCCTTCAGCCGGCGCGGCGCCGCTTTTATCGAGGCGGCGGCATCGCCACGCTTCAAGGTCAGCGGCGGCGTGACCAGCTTGTCCTTGCGGGGATCAAGTGCACCGATGTCGGTGACGAAGGACAATTCCTTGTATTCGACCTTGGCCAGCCTTGTGGCGCGGCGCGCCTGCTCGCGCGTTTCGGCGATGACGCAGAAGATCGGCTGGCCGAAGAACTGCACCTTGCCGTCGGCCAGCACCGGCTCGTCGTGACGGCCGGTCGGCGAAATGTCGTTTTCACCCGGCACGTCGCTCGCCGTCAGCACATCGACGACGCCGGGGGCTGCGCGCACCGCCGACAGGTCCATGCTGGTGATGGTGGCGTGCGTGGCCGTCGAAAGCCCAAGGCAGCCATGCAGCGTGCCGGCTGATTCCGGCATGTCGTCGATATAGACGGCCGTGCCGCGGACATGCTTGTGCGCGGAATCATGGCGCTGGTCGGTGGCAACGCCACCGGAGATTTTTTGCGCCTTGAGGTTTGGGGCATGTTTGGTCATCACGCCGTCTCGTATCTTGAAACCTGGATCGGCGCCTTGGTGCCGCTGGTCTCGGCAAAGAAGCGCAACAGCAGGTTCCGTGCCGCCAACGCCCGGTATTCGGCGCTCGCTCGCATGTCGGTCAGCGGGGTGAAATCCCTGGCGTATTCGGCCATCGCCGCCTCGACTGTCGCCTCGGTCCAAGGCTTGCCGAGCAACGCCTTTTCCACGCCGAAAGCCCGTTTGGGCGTTGCCGCCATGCCGCCATAAGCGATACGCACCTCCGCCACCGTGCCATCCCTGGCCAGCGTCAGCAGGAACGCGCCAAGTGCTGCGGTGATGTCCTCGTCACGGCGCTTGGTGATCTTGTAGACGGCGAATTTGGTGTCTCTGCCTGGCACCGGGACATGCACGGCCTCGACGAATTCGCCCAGCTGCCGGTCCTGCTTGCCATAGGCGATAAAAAAATCTTCGAGCGGGATGGTCCGCCGCTTGTTGCCGCGGCGCAGCGTCAGCCGCGCACCAAGTGCGATCAGCGGCGGCGGCGTGTCGCCGATCGGCGAGCCGTTGGCGATGTTGCCGCCGATCGTGCCCATATTGCGCACCTGGTCGCCGCCGATGCGATCGAACAGCGGGCCGAGCGCCGGGACGCGTTTCGCCAGCGTCGAGAAAGCCTCGGTATAGGTGACGCCGGCGCCGATCGAGATGACGCCCTTGTCCTCGGAGATCCCGCACAGACCGTCGAGATTGCCGATGAAAATCGCCGGCGCAATATCGCGCATATGCTTGGTTACCCAAAGGCCGACATCGGTCGAACCGGCAACGATGGTGGCGCCCGGCTCCTTGTCGAGCACGGCAGCGAGATCGTCGGCATTGGCCGGCACGACCAGCCGCTGCTTACCGGCGCCGATCTCGATGCGCGCACCGTCTTTTATGGCCGCAAGCTTCTCGGCGATCGCCTTGCGCTCTGCTGCCAGCGGGTCCTTTGCCGCCTTGCCGTAGCTGGAGATGGCACGTGCGGCGCGAACGATCGCCTCGTAGCCGGTGCAACGGCAGAGATTGCCCTGCAGTGCCTTTTCGATGGCCGCATCCGACGGCTCCGGCGACCGCATCCACAGGGCGTAAAGCGACATGACGAAGCCCGGCGTGCAGAAGCCGCATTGCGAGCCGTGGAAATCGACCATCGCCTGCTGCACGGGATGCAGCCTATCGCCGTCACCGCGCAGATGCTCGACGGTCACGATATGAGTGCCATCGAGCGAGCCGAGGAAGCGGATGCAGGCATTGACGCTTTCATAGACCAGCCGGCCGGCTGAGAGCCTTCCGACCAGCACGGTGCAGGCACCGCAATCGCCTTCGGCGCAGCCTTCCTTGGTGCCGCGCAGCGAGCGCTCGAGCCGTAGCCAGTCGAGCAAGGTCTCGTCGGGCGCAACCTTGGTCAGCGCAACGTGCTCGCCATTGAGGATGAAGCGTATCTCATTGCGTGTCTTGAGCCCGGCCATGTATCAGCTCCCGCGATAGGTCGAATAGCCGTAAGGCGATATGAGCAGTGGCACATGATAGTGCACCGGCTCGGCCATGCCGAAGCGGATCGGCACGCTGTCGAGGAAGGCCGGATCCGGCAGCCTCAATCCCTGCCGGCGCAGATAGTCGCCGGCCGCGAAGACCAGCTCGTATTCGCCGGTGCGGAATTCCGCGTTGGCAAGCAGCGGCGCGTCACAGCGGCCGTCGGCATTGGTGACCGCCGTCTTCAGATGCGTCCGCATGTCGCCGTTGATGCTGTAAAGCTCGATCGACAGGCCTGCCGCCGGCCTGCCGGTCGCGGTGTCGAGGACATGGGTCGTCAGACGTCCGCCTTCGGCTTTCGACGTTTCCGCCACTGGCTGCTCCCATTCCCGGTACAGTCGAACATGCCCGGTACCGTCGAACATACTTGACGAATTGTGCGCCAATTAAAGGCGATGCATAAGTCCCGGTCGAGCGGAGTGCTGCAAAAACACTTTCAAAATTTTCGGGGGAATGCGCAAGCCGCCCTTTCGACTATCCTGATCACACCATCCGGCAGGAGTGACGATGCGTTACGAACGAGACATGCGCGGCTATGGCGCCAATCCACCGGATCCGAAATGGCCTGGCGGCGCGCATGTCGCGGTGCAGTTCGTCGTCAATTACGAGGAAGGCGGCGAGAACTGCGTTCTGCATGGCGACAAGGCTTCGGAGGCCTTCCTGTCCGAGATCGTTGGCGCCGCACCGTGGCTTGGCCAGCGCCACTGGAACATGGAATCGATCTACGAATACGGCGCGCGCGCCGGCTTCTGGCGATTGCTGCGCCTGTTCACCGAGGCTGAGGTGCCGGTGACCTGCTACGGCGTCGCCACAGCGCTGGCGCGCTCGCCCGATCAGGTCGCAGCGATGCAGGAGGCCGGCTGGGAGATCGCCTCGCATGGGCTGAGATGGATCGACTACCGCGATCATGCGCCGGAGGACGAGCGCCGCGACATGGCGGAGGCGATCCGGCTGCACTACGAAGTCACCGGCGCGCGCCCGACCGGCTGGTACACCGGCCGCACCTCGATCAACACTGTGCGGCTGGCGGCGGAAGAAGGCGGCTTCGACTATGTGTCGGACACCTATGACGACGAACTGCCTTACTGGTTCGAGCATGATGGGCCGGACGGGTCGACAAAGCCGCAACTCATCATCCCCTACACGCTCGACGCCAACGACATGCGTTTCGCCACGCCGCAAGGCTTCAACTCGGGCGACCAGTTCTTCGCCTATCTCAGGGACAGTTTCGACACGCTCTATGCCGAGGGGAAGCTAGGGCGGCCGCGCATGATGAATATCGGCCTGCACTGCCGTCTCGTCGGCCGGCCGGGCCGGGTCGCGGCGCTCAAGCGCTTTGTCGACTACGTCAAATCGCACGACAAGGTATGGCTGGCGCGGCGCATCGACATCGCCAGGCACTGGCAGGAGACCCATCCGTTCCGGCGGCCGGCGCTGCGCCCGTCGAAAATGGAGTTCGAGGCCTTCGTCCAGGCATTCGGTGGGATGTTCGAGCATTCGCCGTGGATCGCCGAACGCGCCTACGAGTTGGAGCTCGGCCCGGCGCATGACAGCGCCGGCGGCCTCCATAATGCACTGTGTCGTGTCTTTCGCGGCGCCAGCGAGGCCGAGCGGCTCTCCGTGCTCAACGCCCACCCCGACCTTGCCGGCAAATTGGCGCAGGCCAAGCGGCTGACGGCGGAATCGGCCAGAGAGCAGGCTTCAGCCGGGCTCGACGCACTGACCGATAAGGAGCGCGAGCTGTTCTCAAAACTCAATGCCGCCTACGTCACGTCCTTTGGCTTTCCCTTCATCATCGCGGTGAAAGGCAAGACCAAGGTGGAAATCCTGGCGGAGTTCGAGGCGCGCAGCGGCAACACCCGCGGCGTCGAATTCGACACCGCTTGCAAACAGGTCGAGCGCATCGCGCTGCTTCGCCTCAAGGACTTACTTCCGTAATGGGCTTTGGCTCCCGCAATAGGCTTGAACTCATGGATACGATCAAGATGGCCGACCGAACCTATTACGCGCCGCATGGCGGCCACCCCGGCCAGAGCGAGCTGCTGACCGGCCGGGCCGTCTTCACCGAGGCCTATGCAGTCATTCCCCGAGGCGTGATGCAGGACATCGTCACCAGCGCCTTGCCGTTCTGGGACAAAACCCGAGTCTGGGTGCTGTCGCGCCCATTGTCCGGCTTCGCCGAGACGTTCTCGCAATATATCGTCGAGGTCGCGCCCGGCGGCGGCAGCGACCGGCCGGAACCGGATGCCGGCGCCGAGGGCGTCTTGTTCGTGGTCGAGGGCGAGCTGAGCGTCTTGCTGGCTGGCGAGAAACATGTCCTGCAGCCGGGTGGCTTTGCTTTCCTGCCGCCGGCCAGCGGATGGACCGTTCGCAACGAGAGTGGTGCTGCTGTCCGCTTCCACTGGATCCGCAAGGCCTACGACGCCGTTGAAGACATCGATCCGCCGCAGGCCTTTTTTGCCAACGAAAGGGACATCGCGCCCACGCCCATGCCCGGCACCGAAGGCAGATGGGCGACGACGCGCTTCGTCGATCCTGAAGACATGCGCCACGACATGCATGTCACCGTCGTCACGCTCGAGCCCGGCGCGGTTATCCCCTTCGCCGAAACCCATGTCATGGAGCACGGCCTCTATGTGCTGGAAGGCAAGGCGGTCTATCGCCTCAACCAGGACTGGGTCGAGGTCGAGGCCGGCGACTATATGTGGCTGCGCGCCTTCTGCCCGCAGGCCTGCTATGCCGGCGGGCCCGGCAAATTCCGCTATCTTCTTTACAAGGACGTCAATCGGCACGCCAAGCTTGGCGGTGCCGGCATCGCGAAGCGCGTGCCATGAGCCGCATTGTCGCCCGGCCGCTGACCCGCGAGAGCTTCGCCGAATTCGGCGACGTCATCGATATGGGCGGCGACAATCACTACCCGATCAATGGCGGCAAGGCCGAGCGTTATCACGACCTCGCCACGGCGCAAGCGCTGGGGCCGAATGCGCGCGTGCTGATCTCCATGGTGCGGGGCGCGCCCTACGATTTTCCGCTGAAGCTCACCATGGTCGAGCGTCACCCGTTCGGCAGCCAGGCCTTCATCCCGCTGTCGCCACGGCCGTTCCTGGTCATCGTCTGCCATGATGGCGACGAAGGTCCAGGCGAGCCGCACGCCTTCATCACCGCGCCCGGGCAAGGCGTCAACTATCCGCGCAATCTGTGGCACGGCGTGCTGACGCCGATCGGCGAGGCCCAGGATTTTCTCGTCGTCGATCGCGGCGGCGACGGCTCCAACCTCGAAGAGTGCCATTTCTCGCACGCCTACGAGATCCACCTTCCCGATGGGACCGCATGATGGCCGACGTCTCGCTGATCGACCGCCTGCTCGACGTCATCGAGCATGACATCGTGCCGAAGACGGCCGAAGGCGTCGCCCACGGCAATAAGCTGTTCGGCGCGGCGATCATGAGAAAGGGCGACCGCTCGCTGGTGCTCGCTGAAACCAACAACGAGACGGAGAATCCGCTCTGGCATGGCGAAGTGCACTGCCTGAAGCGATTCTATGAAATGCCGAAGGCCGAGCGCGTCGACACCAAGGACGCCATCTTCCTCGCCACGCACGAACCCTGCTCGCTCTGCCTGTCGGCGATCACCTGGACCGGCTTCGATAATTTCTACTATTTGTTCAGCCACGAGGATTCGCGCGACAGCTTCGCCATTCCGCACGATTTGAAAATCCTGAAGGAGGTCTTCACCCTCGACCCCGGCGGCTACAATGCCGAGAACGCCTATTGGAAGAGCTTTTCGATCCGCAAATTGGTGCGGTCACTGCCCGAGGCCGAGCGCCTGCGGCTGGAAACGCGGATCGGCACCATTTCGGCGCGCTATGACGAACTGTCCAGCGCTTACCAGGCGAGCAAGACCGAGAACGACATTCCGTTGAGTTGACGCGGATTGACCAGCCGAATTCGTTGGCTGGCCCACGACGCGGCAGGCTTGGGCTCCATCATGCAGTCACCTAGGAGCCCAGCATGAAAACCGTCACTGAATTTCCCCGCAAGGTCGTCGAATTTCCGGATATGGGGATCGTCATGCCGGATGGCTGCCGGCTGTCGGCGCGAGTGTGGATACCCGACGACGCCAGCGACGATCCGGTGCCGGCGATCCTTGAGCATCTGCCTTACCGCAAGCGCGACAGCACGATCTTTCGCGATCAGCTGACGCATCCCTATTTCGCCGGCCACGGCTACGCCTCGATCCGCGTCGACATGCGCGGCAATGGCGATTCCGAAGGGCTTATGGATGACGAATATTCCGAGCAGGAATTGCAGGACGCCTGTGATGTGATCGCCTGGGCGGCGGCCCAGCCCTGGTGCAACGGCAAAGTCGGCATGATGGGCATCTCCTGGGGCGGCTTCAACTGCCTGCAGACAGCAGCCAAGCAGCCGCCGGCGCTGAAGGCGGTGATCAGTCTCTGCTCGACCGTCGACCGCTATGCCGACGACATCCACTACAAGGGCGGCTGCCTGCTGATCGAGAACTTCGGCTGGGCCTCGACCATGCTGTCCTATTCGTCGCGACCGCCGGACCCGCTGCTGGCCGGCGACAACAGATGGCGCGACCTGTGGCTGACCCGGCTGGAGAACCAGCCCTTCCTGGCGCCGCTGTGGCTGAGGCACCAGCACCGCGACGCCTATTGGAAGCGCGGCTCGATCTGCGAGGACTATTCCGCCATTAAAGCCGCCGTGCTGTCGATCGGCGGCTGGCATGACGGCTATCGCAACACCATTTCCCATCTCGCCGCCAATATCGAGGCGCCGGTCAAGGGCATCGTCGGCCCCTGGATCCACAAGTACCCGCACTACGCAGCACCGAAACCAGCGATCGGCTTCCTGCAGGAGGCCTTGCGCTGGTGGGACCGCTGGCTAAAGGGCCTCGACACCGGCGTCGAGGCCGACCCGGCCTACCGCGCCTATGTGATGGACAGCGTGCGCCCCGCGCGCTGGCATCCGGAGCGGCCGGGCCGCTGGGTCGCTGAATCGGTGTGGCCGTCGCCCGAAATCGAGACACGTGAGATCGAGCTGATCCATGAAGGCGCCAAGCCGGTAATCGTCGCTTCGCCGCAAAGCTGCGGCCTTGCCGGCGGCGAATACTTTCCCTTCACCTTCGGCCCGGAATTGCCCGGCGACCAGCGCCCCGACGATGCATTATCGTTGTGTTTCGACCAGCCGGTGCTAACACAGGCGATCGACATTGTCGGCGCGCCGGAAGCACTGGTCAGGGTTTCGTCCGACCGGCCTCAAGCGAACATCGCGATCCGGCTGTGCGACGTGCATCCCGACGGCGCGTCGGAGCTGATCTCCTATGGCGTGCTCAACCTGACGCATCGCAACTCGCACGAATTCCCCGAGGCGCTGGTGCCGGGCGAAACCGTCAGCGCCCGTGTGGTGCTCGACCAGTGCGCCTATCGCGTGCCATCAGGCCACCGCCTGCGTATTGCCGTTTCGAACGCCTATTGGCCGATGATCTGGCCATCGCCGGAGCCGGTCCGGCTCGACCTGTCGGCGGCGACACTGAAGCTGCCGTTGCGCCCGCTGGCGCACCGCGATGAAGTCACGTTCCCCTCGCCCGAGGCCGCCGCGCTCTGGGCGACCGAAACGGTCCGCGTCGCCAATTCCGAACGTCATGTCGACCGCGACGAGAAGACCGGAATCGTCACGCTTTCCATCGTCGACGATTTCGGCGAGGTGCGCGACCTGGAGCATGGCCTTGCCAATGGCAGCATCGCGAGTGAGACATGGGCGATCCATCCGGACAATCCACTGTCGGCGTCGGGCAAGACGCACTGGACGCAGACGCTGTCGCGAAATGGATGGTCGGTGCGCACCGAAACATCAGCCGAAATGCGGTCCGACGCGCAAAGCTTCATGGTAAGCGCCAGAATCGAAGCCTATGAAGGCGAGAAACTGGTTTTCGAGCGCTCTTTCGAAGAGAAAATCCCGCGCGCGCTGCTTTGAGCGCTTATGCGGATTGGTCCAATTGCGACGTACGATTTACGCCACGGCATGTCGCATTCGGTCTTGCTTACGGCGTTCCCTTGCGGTCATTATTCTCCTCACAAGAAATGATAAAAAACGACCACAAGGTCGAACCAACAGAGTGAGGAACTCAACATGTCGAACGAACTGGAATTTCTCAGCCGGCGCGTCGCGTCCGGCAAACTGAGCCGTCGTGATTTTCTCGGCCGGGCGGCAGCGCTCGGCGTCACCGCGACCTTCGCCAACTCGCTGCTTTCAAGTGCGGCGCGCGCCGCGGGTCCGGTCAAGGGCGGCACGCTGAAGGCCGGCCTGGTCGGCGGCGAGTCCACCAACAGCCTCGATCCGGCCCTGTTCATGACCCAGGTGCCGTTCGCCTTCGGCAAGATGTGGGGCGAACTGATCGTCGAGCTTTCCCCGGAAGGCAATCTCGAGAACCGCATCGCCGAGGAGATCGGCTCGTCGGACGACGCCAAGGTCTGGACGCTGAAGATCCGCGACGGCGTCGAATTCCACAATGGCAAGACGGTGACCGCCGAGGACGTGGCCGCCACGCTCGAACGCCATTCGGACGAGAAGTCGAAGTCGGGCGCGCTCGGCTACATGAAAGGCATCGAGAGCATCAAGGCCAGCGGCAAGGAAGTCGTGCTGACGCTGAAGGAAGCCAATGCCGACCTGCCCTATCTGCTTAGCGATTACCATTTGATCATCCAGCCCAATGGCGGCAAGGACAAGGCCGACGCCGGCATCTCGGCCGGACCCTACAAGATCACCACCAACGAACCCGGCGTGCGCCATGGCGGCGAGCGGTTCGCCAATTACTGGCAGGCCGACAAGATGGGCCATGCCGACCAGATCGAGATCATCGTCATCAACGACGCCACGGCGCGCACTTCTGCCTTGCAGGGCGGCCAGGTCAACATGATCAACCGCGTCGAGCCGAAGATCGTCGACCTGATCAAGCGGCTGCCCGGCGTTACCATCCGCAACCATGCGGGTCCTGGCCACTACGTCTTCATCATGCATTGCAACACGGCGCCGTTCGACAACAACGATTTGCGCATGGCGCTGAAGCTGGCGATCGACCGCGAGGAGATGCTCGACAAGATCCTCAGAGGCTATGGCTCGCTCGGCAACGACTTTCCGATCAACTCGGCCTATCCGCTGTTTTCCGAGGACATCGAGCAGCGCAAATACGATCCCGACAAGGCAAAGTTCCACTACAAGAAGTCGGGCCATGACGGCGCCGTCCTGCTCAGGACATCGGACGTCGCCTTCCCAGGCGCAGTCGACGCCTCGCAACTGTTCCAGCAGAGCGCGGCCAAGGCCGGCATCACGCTGGAGATCAAGCGCGAGCCGGGCGACGGCTACTGGTCGGAAGTATGGAACAAGCAGCCCTTCTGCGCCTCCTACTGGGGCGGACGCTCGACGCAAGACCAGATGTATTCGACTGCTTACCTGTCGACGGCCGACTGGAACGACACGCGTTTCAAGCGTCCCGATTTCGACAAGATGGTGCTGGCGGCGCGTGCCGAGCTCGACGAAGCCAAGCGCAAGGCGATGTATCGCGACATGGCGATGCTCGTCCGCGACGAAGGTGGCCTGATCCTGCCGATGTTCAACCAGTTCATCGACGCGACGGGCGCCAAGGTCGCCGGCTGGGTCGACGATCCGCATCAGGAGCTGATGAACGGGTACGCTCTGGCAAAGTGCTGGCTCGAAGCCTGAGCCCGGCCTTGCGGATATGTCCTCACCCATCGTGAAACTGGTGGCCCAGCGCATTGCGCTGGGCATTCTCCTGCTGTTGGCCGTATCGGTCCTGATCTTCGCCGGCACCCAGATCCTGCCCGGCGACGTCGCGCAAGCCATCCTCGGACAGTCGGCGACACCGGAGTCACTCGCCAATCTGCGCGAGCAGCTCGGCCTCAACGATCCGGCCTTTATCCGCTATTTCCGCTGGCTCGGCGGCGTCGTGACCGGCGATCTCGGCACTGCCATGTCAAGCGGGCAGGATATTGCGACGTCGATCAAGGGGCGGTTGTGGAACACGCTGTTCCTCGCCTTCTGGGCGGCGGTCGTGGCCGTGCCGCTGGCGATCATCCTCGGCCTGATCGCAGTGCGTTACCGCAATGGCTGGGTCGACAAGCTGATCTCCGGACTGGCGCTTGCTTCGACGTCGTTTCCCGAATTCTTCATCGGTTACGTGCTCGTCTATTTCTTTGCCGTGAAATACCAGATCTTCCCCGGCATCTCGACGGTCTATGACGGAATGCCGTTCGGCGAGCGCATGCAGGCGATCATGCTGCCGGCGGCGGCACTGACGCTGGTGGTGCTCGCCCACATGATGCGCATGACGCGCGCCGCGATCCTCAACGTCATGCAGTCGGCGTATGTGGAAACCGCCGAGCTCAAGGGGCTTTCGGCATTCGCCGTCATTCGCAGGCATGCCTTCCCCAATGCGATTGCGCCGATCATCAACGTCGTCATGCTCAACCTCGCCTACCTGATCGTCGGCGTCGTCGTCGTCGAAGTGATCTTCGTCTATCCGGGCATGGGCCAATATCTCGTCGACCACGTCACCAAGCGTGACGTGCCGGTGGTGCAGGCGGTCGGCCTGATCTTCGCCGCCGTTTATATCAGCCTGAACATCGTTGCGGACATAGCGGCGATCGTCGCCAATCCGCGTCTCAGACACCCGAAATAGGGGAGAGGGCATGCTCGACATAAAACGCATCCCCATCCCTGCGCTGATCGGCCTGGTGCTAACGGCATTGTTCGTGCTGGCGGCGATCTTCGCGCCGTGGATCGCGCCGTACGGCAATGGCGAGATCGTCGGCGACGTCTGGGCACCGATGTCGGCGACACATTGGCTGGGCACCGACAATCTCGGCCGCGACCTCCTTTCGCGCATGATCTACGGCGCCCGCGTCACGCTGTTCATCGCGGTGCTGGCCACCGCCCTGTCCTTCTCGCTCGGCGCCATCCTCGGCTTCTCGGCGGCGGTTTTCGGCGGCTGGTTCGACACGCTTATGTCGCGCCTTGTCGATCTCCTGATGTCAATTCCGACGCTGATCATGGGCCTCGTCGTGCTGTCCGTGCTGCCAACCAATCTGGTGACGCTGATCCTGGTCATGGGCATCCTCGACTCGACCCGCGTTTACCGCCTGTCGCGGGCAGTCGCCGTCGACATCAACGTCATGGATTTCGTCGAGGCGGCCAAGCTGCGCGGCGAAGGCAGCATGTGGATCATTTTCCGCGAAATCCTGCCCAACGCGTTGTCGCCGCTGGTTTCGGAACTTGGCCTGCGCTTCATCTATGCCGTGCTGTTCCTGTCGACGCTGTCCTTCCTCGGGCTCGGCGTGCAGCCGCCTAGCGCCGACTGGGGCGGCATGGTCAAGGAAAACAAGGATGGCATCGTCTTCGGCATCGCGGCGGCGCTCATCCCTGCGGCGGCGATCGCCATGCTGGCGATTTCAGTCAATCTGGTCGCCGACTGGGTGCTCAACCGCACGACAAGCCTGAAGGGAGGGCGCGGGTGATGGCTGACCAGCGAGCAAAGTCCGTGCTGCTCGATATCCGCAATCTGCGCATCGAGGCCACGGTGTTCCCGCCAGGCGAGCCGCCCAAGAACATCGTGCTTGTCCACGACGTCTCACTGACGCTCGAGAAGGGCAAGGTGCTCGGCCTGATCGGCGAGTCCGGCGCCGGCAAGTCGACCATCGGCCTGTCCTCGATGGGCTATGGCCGCGGCGGCGTCCGCATCACCGGCGGCGAGGTCATCCTGAACGGCCGCGACATCCTGAAGGGCGGCAAGGAGGGCTTTCGCAAGCTGCGCGGCCGCGAGGTCTGCTATGTCGCGCAATCGGCCGCGGCGGCCTTCAACCCGGCGCACAGGCTGATGGACCAGGTGGTCGAGGCGACGCTGCTGCACGGCACGGCGACACGGGCCGCGGCCGAGAAGCGCGCCGTCGCACTGTTCAAGAAGCTCAGCCTGCCGAACCCCGAAAGCATAGGCGAGCGGTTTCCGCACCAGGTGTCGGGCGGCCAGCTGCAGCGCGTGATGACGGCGATGGCGCTCTGTTCCGAGCCCGACCTGATCGTCTTCGACGAGCCGACCACGGCGCTCGACGTGACGACGCAGATCGACGTGCTGGCGGCGATCAAGGACGCCATCCGCGACACCCATGTCGCGGCGCTCTACATCACCCACGACCTTGCCGTCGTCGCCCAGGTCTCGGACGAGATCATGGTGCTGCGCCACGGCCGGCTGGTCGAATGGGGCGGCACCCGTCAGATCATCAAGGAACCGCGCCAGGAATACACCAATGCGCTGGTCTCGGTGCATGAGATCGAGCACCAGGAACAGAAGCCCGGCACGACGCCGTTCCTGTCTGTCAAGAACATCACCGCCGCCTATGGCCGCAGTCACATCAAGGTGCTGAAGAACGTCTCGGTCGACATCTATCCAGGCCAGACGCTGGCGGTGGTCGGCGAGTCCGGCTCGGGCAAGTCGACGCTGGCGCGCGCCGTCACCGGCCTGTTGCCGCCCGAACAAGGCACCGTCACCTTCGACGGACGTCCACTCGCCAACCGGCTTGCCGACCGGCCGAAGGAGGATCTGCGCCAATTGCAGATGATCTACCAGATGGCCGACGTGGCGATGAATCCGCGCCAGACCGTCGGAACCATCATCGGCCGGCCGCTCGAATTCTATTTCGGTCTGCGTGGAAGGCAACGTGACGCCCGCGTCGCCGAGCTGCTCGACAAGATCGAGATGGGCAAGGGCTTCGTCGACCGCTACCCGGCCGAGCTTTCCGGTGGCCAAAAGCAGCGCGTCTGCATTGCCCGCTCGCTTGCCGCCAAGCCGAAGCTGATCATCTGCGACGAGGTCACCTCGGCGCTCGACCCACTGGTGGCCCACGGCATCCTGAAGCTGCTGCTCGAGCTGCAGAAAGAGGAAAACGTCGCCTATCTGTTCATCACCCACGACCTCGCCACGGTGAAGTCGATCGCCGATTCGATCGCGGTGATGTATCGCGGCGAGGTGGTGCGCTACGGCGCGAAGAGCCAGGTGCTGGCGCCGCCCTTCGACGACTATACAGACCTTCTCTTGTCCTCGGTGCCCGAAATGGAGATCGGCTGGCTGGAGAAGGCGATCAAGGGACGGCGCATGGCAAGCGCCGGGAATTAGACACCCGGTGGCGTTGAATACAAAACTTCTGCTCATCATCCTCGACGGCGTGCCTTACCGCAATTGGCGCCGGCTGATGGGCAATCTCGAAGGCTGGGTGCAATCGGGCGAAGCGCGTGTCTGGAAGATGCGCTCCGTTCTGCCGTCGACCTCAGCCTGCTGCTATGCGTCGATCCATACCGGCGTGGCACCGCAAGTGCATGGCATCCTGACCAACGAGAGCCGGTTCCGCGTCAAGCAACCGGATATATTTTCGGAGGTCAGCAAGGCCGGCGGCAAGACCGGCGCGGTCACTCATTCCTACTGGTCCGAATTCTTCCGGGCCTATCCGTTCGATCTGGTCGAGGACATGGAGTTCGACGAGCCCGGCGGGCCGATCACGCATGGCCGGTTCCACACCATGACCGGCTACAACGCCCGCAACCAGATGACGCCGAGCGACGTCGACCTGTTCGCGACGCTGACAATGCTGACCAGGCGCCACCGCATCGACTACGGCATCCTGCACACCTGCACGCTGGACTCGATGGGCCACCGCTTCGGCCATGACTGCCATGAGATGGATCACGCCGTCTATGCGATGGACGGCATGCTCGCAGCCTTCCTGCCGCGCTGGCGGGAAGCCGGCTACGAGGTCATCGTCACAGCCGATCACGGCCAGACCGATCGCGGCCATCATGGCGGCCATGACGACGAGATGCAGGATTTTGCTCTGTATTATTTCGGACAGGGCGAGGGGCCGGAGGCCGGCACGCTGTTAGACCAGTTGCAGCTTGCGCCGACCGTGCTTGCCCGCCTCGGCGTGCCGGTGCCTGCGACGATGAAGGCCACGCCGTTCCTCGACTGAATGAATGCTGGCCCTCTCTCCTGCAGGCGCCGTGGCGCGATAGGGCAGCGACGCATATGTCGTATCAAAGTTCGAGACAAACCTTGCCAAAGTGCTTTTGGGATTCGTAGTACTTGAAGGCATTGGCGATCTCCTGCAGCGGAAAACCGCGGTCGATAGCTGGCTTCAAACGGTTGGCCTCGATGGCACGAATCATGTCTTCCTGGTCTGCCCTGCTGCCAATAGAAATTCCGCTGATCCTAATCTGATTGGAAAACAGGGCCGGGATCGAAACTTGTCCGGCAAAGCCAGTCAGGACGCCGATCAGGGCGATGTGGCCGCCCATCCTGCAAGCTGTTATCGACTGCGCCAACGTGCCCGGCCCGCCAACCTCGATCACGTGATCGACGCCGCGTCCGTCCGTCAAAATCCTTACCTTCTGGCCCCAATCCGGCACTGCCTTGTAATTGACGACAATGTCGGCTCCAAACCGCTTCAGCTTTTCCAGCTTTTCCTCCGATGAAGAGGTGGCAATAACGCGAGCGCCCGCAATTTTTGCGAATTGCAGCGCGAACAGCGATACACTTCCCGTGCCAAGGACCAGCACCGTATCACCGGGCTTCACCTGGCCGCACACCATCAGGGCTTTCCAGGCGGTAACGCCGGCACAGGTAAGCGTTGCCGCCTCCATATGCGTGAAGTCTGCCGGTGCCCTTGTGAAGGCATGCCAGGGCATGCACACATATTCGCGAGCATAGCCGTCAACATCATCTCCCAATTCGCCCGTCTTATTGGCTGGCGTCGGTTCGCCGGCCAGCCAATGGGGCCAATAGGTGCTGACGACGGCATCTCCGGCCTTGAATTGTTGGACATCGTCTGAGGCCGCAATCACTTGTCCAGCGCCATCGGACAGCGGGATTCGGCCATCGGCGCACGGTTTGTTTCCCAGCGCCACCATGCTGTCGTGGAAATTCAACGAACACGCTCGTATCCTGACAAGCAACTCACCCGGCCCTGGTTTCGGACAATCTTCCTCGACCAGCTTGAGATTTTCCAAGCCTCCCGGCGCTTTCAGCCTAATCAGTCTCATGGAAAGGTCCTTCCGATCGCGCAAGGCTTCATGCGCCTCACCAGTCGCATGGACGATTGACCGCGTCGAACACCGCCATCGGCGACTGATCCACGAGTCGCGGCCGAAAAGCTGTTGTTGGTCATGACTTTCACTTCTTCAGAGGGTTGCGGTTTGCGATCGGGACCTTAGTCGCCCGGCAGCGGACCGGTGAGTTACAAACCTGTCGGGAATCCCCTGTGCGGCGGCGTCGTCCAATGACGCTCCGCCCGAGGCTGAACGACTGCACCTTGCCGACTGGGATGAGCCGCCTAGTGGCCGCCATCATGGCGAGCCTGACGGCTGCCTTTTGCTTGGTGCCCCTGACTGAGACTGACCCCTAAAAACGGGGGGCAACGGTATACTCTGGCAACCTTTCCGCTCTTCGGTTAGCCTCCGCAAAAATCCGGGCGGAAAGCGGTGAACCTTTTTGGGCCGATCGGCGACAGAGCAGACAGGAGCCAGGCGGCTCGACCGGCCATGACGGCAGCGACGGAAACCGACCGCGCGCTTGTCAGCCGGGTCGCGAAGGGCGACCGTGCCGCCGTGCGGCTCCTGTTCATGCGCCACCACGCGCGGGTCTACCGCTTCGTGGTGCGCCAGACGGGATCGGAAATGATGGCCGATGATATCGCCAACGAGGTGTTTCTCGAACTCTGGCGCCAGGCGCCAGGCTTCGAGGGGCGCTCGGAAGTCTCGACATGGCTGCTCGGCATCGCCCGCTTCAAGGCGCTGTCGTCGCTGCGCAAGAAGAAGGAAGACCGGATCGACGACGATGACGCGGCCCAGGTCCCAGACAGCGCCGACACGCCGGAAGTCGTCACCATGAAGGAAGACAAGGGCGCCGCTTTGCGGCGCTTCGTCGATGCCTTGCCGGAAGAGCACCGCACGGTGATCGACCTTGCCTATTACCACGGACAGTCGGTGACCGAGATCGGGGAGGTGCTCGGCATCCCGGTTGCTACCGTCAAGACCCGGATGTTCTACGCCCGCAAGAAACTCGGCGAGGCGCTCAAGGCCGCCGGTTACGACAGGGGGTGGCCATGAGCGCCGCTGAAAAGATGTCGCGCCGCGATGAAATGGAAACGCTGCTGCCGTTCTATCTGAACGGCTCGCTGGAAGGCTCGGAACTCGAAGCCGTCGAGGAATGGCTGGCTTCCGATCCGGCGGCGCTTGCCGCACTCGGCGAGGCCGAAGCCGAATTCTCCAGCACCGCTGCATCCAATGAGGCGATCCGCCCGCCGGCCGATGCGCTCGGCCGCTTCACCCGGGCGCTCGACGCCGAAGCCGGCCCCGTGCGCGCGCCGGCGACATCGTCCTGGCTGGCGCAGGTGTGGGGCCGCTTCATGGCGGTGCCGGCCGGCGTCGCCTGGGCTGCGGCGGCAGCACTGCTTGCCCTCGTCATGGTGCAATCGGTTGTTCAGCCAGGCGGCAAGGACGGCGATTTCGAAATTGCCGGCCAACAAGGCGATCTGACGAAAATGCCGTTCGCGCTGGTGACGTTCAAGCCGGATGCGAAGATGGCCGACATTGTCGCTTTTCTTGGCGAACACCAGCTGAAGATTGCCGGCGGGCCGACCGCCGACGGTGTCTTCCGCCTTGGCATCCCGGCCGCAACCGCAGCCGATTATCAAAAAGTGCTTGCTCTTATTGCCGCCCAGCCTTTCGCGGAGGCTGTGGTCGAGGGAAGGAGACCGGTTGATGGCGGCTAGGGCGGTCATTGGGTTTGCGGCGCTCCTTGTGGCGGCGATGACGCTCGCCGCCGCGCCCGCTTTGGCGCAGACCAATGATCCAAACCTCACCCAGACGGAAATCGACTGCCTCAACCGGGCGACGGCGGCGGCCGACTGTATCGAGGACGATACAAGAGACGGCAGCGGCGAAAAGCCCGGCGCTGGTTCCGCCGCGACAAATGCGGTCGTTCTTCCTGCGCTGATCGTTGACCTGTTTCCCAACCCGGTCGGCGGCGGCCAAGCTCCGCTGCCGACGCCCGATCCACGCCGCAATCCGGCCGGTCGGGCACTGCCGCCGCAGGCCGCCGGTGCGCCTGCGATACAGGCCGCCGCGACGGGCGGTCCGATCGTTTCGCCCAGCGATCTCGTCGCGGCCGAGCCGCCGCGCGCCGTCATCGGTGATTTCGTGCCCGACGAGGTGCTGGTGACGGTAGACGGCGACGCCGTCCAGCAGATCGCCGCCTCATTTGGCCTCGAGGTGCGCTCGCAGCGCCAGTCTCTGCTGCTCGGCACCACGCTGGTGCGCTTCGGCATTCCCGATGGCCGACCGGTCGGCGTCGTGCTGGCGCAGCTTGCCGCCGACGGCCGCACCATGCGGCGCGAGCCCAACCATATCTACTCGCTGCAACAGGCAGCCAGCATCGTCAATTATGCCTTCGAGCGCATCGCGCTGGATTCGAAAGCGGCCAGCGGCGAGAATGTGCGCGTCGCCGTCATCGACACCGCCATCGACGATGCCAATCCAGCACTCTCCGGCGTCATCGTCGATCAGTTCGACGCCATGCCCGATGTGCCGATCGAGGCGCGCGATCATGGCACCTCGATCGACGGCCTGATCGCCGGCGTCGGCGCGCTCAAAGGCATGGCGCCGGGCGCGAAAATCTACCATGCCCGAGCTTTCGAGGGCGGCAAGTCGACCATGGACATCATCCTGTCGGCGCTCGACTGGGCGGCAAGCCAAGATGTTCGCATCATCAATATGAGCTTCGTCGGACCGAAGAACGACCTGCTCGGCATCGCCTGCCGCAATGCTCGCGCCTTGGGCATCGTGCTGGTCGCCGCCGCCGGCAACAACGGGCCGAAGGCGCCCTACGGCTACCCCGCCGCCTTCGACGGCGTCATCGCGGTGACGGCCACTGATGCCAAGGACGGGCTGATGCAGCAGGCTAATCGTGGCGCCTACGTCTTCCTCTCCGCTCCTGGCGTCGAGATGGTGGCGCCGAGCGGCGCCGGCTCGGATGTGGTCACCGGCACCTCATTTGCCGCAGCCATTGTGACCGGCGCGATCGCCAATCTGTTGCATGCCGCGCCCGATCGTTCCGCCGACTGGGTCGAGAAGGCATTGGCCGGCACGGCCAAGGATCTCGGCCCCAAGGGACGAGACAATGATTTCGGCTATGGTCTGCTGGACACCAAGGCGGCCGCGGCAGCGAAGGAATAGGCGTAGGCTTAAACGCTTCTGCTTTTATGCACATCGAAACTCAATCACTGGCTGCCACCAGCGCCCGAGATTGGTGGAACTTAGACGTTCGAGCTGACTGCCGGATCGGCTTGGCCATGCCAAAACCCGTCAAATAGTTCGAAAACTGGCTAGTTCGTTTCATTGGCGGCTGATGCCCGCTGGGCAAGTGGCCCTTTTAGGGTCACCAGAGGTGCTACTTGAGCAAATCTAGCCGACGCAGGTCCGTAGCAGCACTTGCGCAAGAGATCATCGGTTCAGGGCAGCGGGATCGGCTTGTCACTGAGTGTGCGCAAGTAGGCGATCATGTTGACCCGTTCGGTCTCGTCCGGGACACCGGGAGTCTCCATCTTGACGCCCGGCGTGGTGAGCATGGGCTCGAAGAGAAATCTGTTCAGGTCCTCGTACGTCCATACACCCTCCCAGCCCAGCAAGGCCTCGGAGTAACGCATATCTGCCATGGATGCCTTGTCGCGGCCGACGACGCTCCACAAGTTCGGTCCTATTTTGTTCCCTCCCTGTGGCTCGGCTTCGTGGCAAGTAGTACACCGGCGGGTGTATTCGGTTCGGCCTTTCTCGACATCGGCAGAAGCCAACTTCATTGATATTGGCGCTGGCGTTGGCAAGACGACGCCATGCGCCAAGAGATAGTCGGCAATTTCGCGTTGCCCCCTGTTTTTTGCCAGATGGAGCGGCGTCTTGCCGTGCATTGCCTTCGCATTCACGTCCGCTCCGGCCTCGACCAGTGCCTTCACGCAGTCGAAACAATCGAGAGTGACGGCGACATGAAGGGCGAATTCGCCATCACGATCGGAATTTGGATCCGCGTCCCGCTCTAGCAACAGGTTTAACAGATCGATCTTGCCTGTTCCGACAGCCGCCATCAGTGCGGGACCACCAGTCGTCTGGGCGTTGACGTCCGCACCACGTTCTATGAGCAGTTTTGCCGCTTCGATGTGGCCCATAAAGACCGCGAGATAGAGCGGCGTTGCGCTTCCATCACTCTCATCTACATCAGCGCCCGCATCGAGCGCTGCTGTGATCGCCGCGACATCGCCCTCCATGGCGGCATCGTGGATGGCGGCGGCTTGCGATACAATCGGAATGTGCAAAAGCAGCAGTGGAATGAGAAGCAAGGACACGCGCATTTGGCATCTCCCAAGGCAAACCGCAGTAAGCGTCACGGTTTCAAGACGGCAAAAGTATACCACGAATGCCTGATCGCAACCACGCCCACCGATGGCTCAATGGTGACAGCCCTTGAAAGAAAGACCGGCCATGTCCTTACTAGCCGTCTGGTAACGGGCCCAACGGTGCCATCCGAGGTCAACTTGCGCCGTCGCGCAAGTGACGTGGATGACTGGATCGAACTCGTCGCTCAGAATGATTTGGCTTCGACCCCCCTAACCCGGCGCGCCGGCGACCGATCCCCTGATCACCAGATCGACCGGCCAGACTTCGCCGCGGGCGCCCTCCTCCAATCCGGAAATCCGCGCCGCCAGCCGCTCGGCGATGCGCGCGCCGGCCAAACGGATCGACGAGCGCGTCGTCGACAACGGCACCGAAAAATTCTCCGGCTTCAGCCAGGGGAAGACGTCGTCATGGGCGATCAGCGACAGGTCGCCCGGAATGGTCAGGCCGAGATCGCGCACCGCGCGCACGACGCCGAGCGCCATGATCAGGCTGGAGCAGGCGATCGCGGTCGGCGCATCGCTCTGCTCGAGCAAGCGTCTGGCGGCGCGGTAGCCGTTCTCCTCGGTCATGGCGAGGGAACAGACATGGCCTTCGCCAAGCACCAGACCGCTCGCTGCCAATGCCCGGCGCACGCCACGCTCGCGGTGGATGGCGAAAGTCTCGCGGTCGTCGCCGTTGATCAGCGCCAACCGCCGGTGACCGAGCTGGACGAGCAGCCGTGCCGCCTCGTGGAAGGCACCCTCATTATCGATGTCGGTGAAAGGGTAGTCGAAATCGAGCCCTTCGCTGCGGCCATGGACGATAAACGGGATGCCGAGCGTGTTGACCAGCGCCACCCGCCGGTCGGCCGGCTTCGGCGAGGAGATGTAGACGGCGTCGACCTGCCGGTTGGCGACAATACGCCGGTAGGTCGTCTCCTGGTCGTCGGCATCGGCCGGGGACAGCGCCAGGTCGAGTTCATGCGAACGGGCATAGTCGCCGAGACCGGACAGGAATTCGACGAAATGCGGGTCGATGTCGACGGCCGTGCCGGTCGGCAAGACATAACCGATCATCCCGGTCTTGCCGGTGGCCAGCCGGCGCGCGCTCGGGTTGGGTCGGTAGCCGTGGCGCTTGGCTGCGTCGATCACCCGCCGGCGCGTTTCCTCATTGACTTCCGGGTAGCCGTTCAGCGCGCGGCTTACCGTTGTCTGCGAAAGCGCCAGCATGTGGGAGAGCTGTTTGAGGTTCACCGGAGGCCTCCAAGCCTCAAAGCGCTTTAACTATGGATCGGCCTAGCCGCTACGGGCAGCCCCGCCTGATGCAAAGACCATAAGCACCGTTTCCGACCAGTTTGAAGCAAAATATGCTGCCGCAGCGCCAAAAAAGCATGCTGCAGTGCACTTTAGTTGCTCTTATATCGCGAAAATTAAATCGATTAGCACGCGACCCCTCTTGACTCCTGATCGATTCAGTGGCGTGATCGAAAAGACCAAAGCGCTTTGGAAGACTCTTCGAAAGGTTGCGGTTCCTTTCCGACTGAGTCACAGTCCTGCAGCGTCGGCGGACGGAATGGAGGTTCCGTCCGAGTGTTTGTCACCACTGGGAGGGAATACCGATGAAGAAAATGCTTCTGCTGAGCGCCGCCTTTGTCGCGCTCGCCCTGGGCGCGCCGGCGCAAGCCGAACTGAAATTCAAGCCGGGCGAAGATCCCCGCTTCAACTGGGCGAATTACGAAGACCTCAAGAAAGTCGACCTCAAGGGCGAGACGCTGTCGATCTTCGGGCCATGGCGCGGCGAGGACGAGGGGCTCATCCGCACCGTTCTCGACTATTTCTCGGAAGCCACCGGCGCCGAGATCAAATACTCCTCGTCGGAAAATTACGAACAGCAGATCGTCATCGACACGCAGGCCGGCAGCCCGCCCAACATTGCCGTGCTGCCGCAGCCGGGCCTGATCCAGGACCTGGCGTCCAAGGGCCTGCTGACGCCGCTCGGCGACGACACCGCCAACTGGATCAAGGACAATTACGGCGCCGGCCAGTCATGGGTCGATCTCGGCACCTTCAACGACAAGGACGGCAAGCCGGGCTTCTTCGCCTTTCCCTACAAGGCCGACGTGAAATCGCTGGTCTGGTACTCGCCTGACAATTTCGAGGAAGCCGACTACGAGGTGCCGAAGACGCAGGAAGAACTCGCCGAGCTCGAAAAGAAGATCATCGCCGACGGCGGCACGCCATGGTGCATCGGGCTCGGTTCGGGCGGCGCCACCGGCTGGCCGGCGACCGACTGGGTCGAGGACATCATGCTGCGCACCCAGACGCCCGAAACTTACGACAAGTGGGTGAAGAACGAAATTCCGTTCAACGATCCCGCTGTGGTCAATGCCATCGACATTTTCGGCAAGATCGCGACCGACGACAAAATGGTCGACGGCGGCGCCAAGGCGGTTGCCGCGACCGACTTCCGCGACAGCCCGAAAGGCCTCTTCTCGGTGCCGCCGAAGTGCTATCTGCATCATCAGGCGTCATTCATCCCGACCTTCTTTCCGGAAGGCACAGAGATCGGCCAGGATGCCGACTTCTTCTACTTCCCACCTTACGCCTCTAAGCCTGACCTCGGCACCCCGGTGCTCGGCGCCGGCACGCTGGCCATGATCACTAAAGATAGCAAGGGTGCCCGCGCGTTCATCGAATTCCTGAAGATGCCGCTCGCCCATGAGATTTGGATGGCCCAGGGCGGTTTCGTGACGCCGCTCAAATCGGTCAACAAGGATGCCTATGCCAGCGACGCGCTGAAGAAGCAGGGCGAAATCCTTGCCGAAGCCTCGACCTTCCGCTTCGACGGATCCGACCTGATGCCGGGCAAGATCGGCGCCGGCGCCTTCTGGACCGGCATGATCGATCTTGTCGGCGGCAAGTCCGCGCAGGATGTCGCCACCGACATCCAGAAGAGCTGTCACGCGTTCTAGTAGGCTTCCCC
>NZ_RZTI01000087.1:0-25436 GCF_003997275.1 Mesorhizobium sp. M6A.T.Ce.TU.002.03.1.1 | reverse complement strand
CTTCCGGCTGGGATTTATCACGGCAGCGGCAAATCCTGCCACCGCGCTGTTTTTCGCAACCTCGACGCTGAATTTAAATGCTCGCGGGGCAACTCACCTGTCCGTGGTCGCATTGGTGTTTGCCATTGCGATCGCCTGGTTTGGTCTTCTCGGCCTTTCCATTTCCCAACCGGCCACACGGCGATTTTATAGTCGTTTCCGAAAGCATGCGGACATTGTGCTGGGAGGAGCCTTGGTGGCGCTCGGCTTTGCCGCACTTGGTTATTGAGAAAGATACACGCAGCCGCCGCTGTTACACGGACCTCAAACGACAAAACCCGCCGGACAGGGTCCAGCGGGCTCGGAACCGGCGACGGAAAAACCCGTCTGTTGCGGCTCTGGCTTCTAAAGCATGATCTCGGACCGAAACGCCGCTGCACAAAAAGGCGGCTTGATGCTTTCGGGCGAGATTACACTCGAGATCAAAGCGCCTTGCGGGCGATCCTCTCGATGTCACCACGGTTGATGCCAAGGTCGTTGAGCTGACGGGCGTTCAAGCGGTTCAGTTCGCGCACGGTTTCATTGTACATGCGCCAGTTACGGAAAGCACGGATCGGGTTCATGGTAGTCCTCCATCGTTTCGATGCCGCTCAAATAGGCATCGTTGATGAAAAGTTGAACAGACGCTTTTGCATGGCCGCAATGCGTTTGTTGCATTGCACAATTAAGCTTTTGTTCAGCTTGTTACCGCCCGTCAGCCGACGTCGAGCACGATCTTGCCGATATGCTCGCCCTCCTCCATCCGCTCATGCGCCCGCCACGCTTCCTTGAGCGGGAGGATCATGTCCATCACCGGTGCCACCTTGCGGGTGCCGAGCAGCGGCCAGACCTGCGCCTCCAGCGCTGCGGCGATTGCCGCCTTGAACTCGACGGTGCGCGGCCGCAGCGTCGAGCCGGTGTGGGTGAGCCGCTTGACCATGAGCTTCGAGAAATCGGCGGTGGCTGTCGCCCCGCCCTGCGTGGCGATCTGGACGATGCGGCCTTCCACCGCCGCGGCCTCGTAGTTTCGCGCCACGTAGTCGCCGCCGACCATGTCAAGGATAACGTTGGCGCCGCGGCCGTCGGTCGCGTCCTTAACCGCTGCGACGAAATCCTCGTCGCGATAGTTGATCGCCCGGTCGGCGCCGAGCTTCAGACAGGCGTCGCACTTTTCCTGGTTGCCGGCAGTGGTGATGACATAGGCGCCGAAGGCCGAGGCGAGCTGGATCGCCGTGGTGCCGATCCCCGACGAGCCGCCATGCACGAGCAGTGTCTCGCCGCTCTTAAGGCCGCCGCGCTCGAAGACATTATGCCAGACAGTGAAGTAGTTTTCCGGCACTGCCGCCGCTTCGGTGTGGGTGAAGCCTGCGGGCAGCGGCAGCACGCTGCCGGCATGGACCTTGACATATTCGGCATAGGCGCCGCCGGGCGTCAGCGCGCAGACCCGATCGCCGACGCGCCAGCGCGATATCTCATCGCCAAGGGCTGCAACTTCGCCCGACGCTTCGAGACCCGGCAGGTCCGACGCACCGGGCGGCGGTGGGTAGACGCCCTTGCGTTGCTGCACATCCGGCCGGTTGATGCCGGCGGCGCGCACCCGGATCAGGATTTCGCCGGGACCCGGCACCGGCACGTCGCGCGTTTCGGGTTTCAGCACCCGTGGTCCGCCGGGTTCCGAGATCGCAATGGCGATCATCGTCGCTGGAATTCTGTTCTGTCCATTCGCCATGAATTTTCCCGTCTCGCTTCGCCAGTTTCTTGCCAGCGGCCAGTTTCTTGCCGACTATTTGCATCCATGCCCCTGCCCTATGTATGCTGATTGCCAAATCAGGCAAATGGCCACTGCAGCGCCGGGCGTCCGATTGGACGCGCTATGGATGCTGTAGCAGTCTAATTTTTGCGCATCAGGGAGGAGCGACGATGGCGATCTTCGACGACGAACCCAAAAAGAAAGCGCGCCCGCACGAGATCGGTCAGGATCTGTCGCTGCTTTCGGTCGACGAACTGTCCGAGCGGATCGGCATCCTGCGCGACGAGATCGCCCGGTTGGAAGCCGAGCTCAAGTCCAAGGGCACCACCAAATCAGCGGCCGAGGCGCTGTTCCGCCGCGGATAGTCTCCAGAGCCGAAGCGCCCGCCGCCGAAAAGCCCGAATGCGACTGTCTTCAGATCCTCCCTAATTCCAGCCGGATCAGCTAAATGTTTGCAAGCTACCGACCGATCCTCTCGCTGCTTCGCGGCACCGCTTTCCTGCTGGCGGCGACCGGATTGCACGGGCTGCTATTGCCGCTGCGCGGCCAGTTGGAGGGTTTCTCGACCGCATCGCTCGGCCTGATGGGCACGGCCTGGGCCGGCGGCTTCGTCACCGGCTGCTTCTTTGCGCCGCGCATCGTGCGTCGCGCCGGTCACGTACGCGCTTTCGGCGCCTTTGCGGCATCGGGAGCCATCGTCGCACTGCTCACCGGCCTGATCATCGACGAATATTTTTGGATCCTGCTGCGCGCCTTCACCGGTTTCACCATGGCCGGCGCCTTCATGGTCATCGAAAGCTGGCTGAACGAGAAGTCTACCAACGAGAACCGCGGCGCCGTCTTTGGCCTCTACATGATGGTCACCTATGCCTCGATCATGGGCGGCCAGATGATCGTTGCCGGCGGCGACGTGAAGTCGGCCTCGCTGTTCATGATCACCGGCATTCTGTTCTGCCTGTCGCTCATCCCGACCGCGGTGTCGACGGCGTCACACCCCAAGCCGCTGCAGGACGTCTCGCTCGACGTCAAGGGGCTCTATGCCAATTCGCCGGTGTCGGCGATCGCCTGCGTCTTGATCGGCATCGCCAACGGCGCCTGGGGCACGCTCGGCGCCGTCTATGGCGCCCGCATCGGCATTTCCACGGCCGAGATTGCGCTGATGATGAGCCTGGTGGTCGTCGCCGGCGCAGCCATGCAACTTCCGGCCGGGCGTCTTTCCGACAAGACCGACCGCCGCTTTGTGCTTGCGGGCTTGGCCTTCGGCGCGGCACTGTTCGCCGTCGCGGTCTTCCTGTTCGAGCCGCGCTCCGGCGTCTTCGTCATCGTCTGCACTGCCGCCTACGGCGCCTTTGCCTACACGCTGTATTCGATCGCCGTGGCCCATGCCAACGATCACGCCCGGGCCGAGGATTTCGTCAAAGTGTCGGGCGGGCTGCTGCTGCTCTATGGTTTCGGCACAATGATCGGGCCGCTGCTGGCCGCCGGCCTGATGGGCTGGATGCGGCCGGAAGCCCTGTTCCTTGCGACTGCCTTCGCGCATCTTTGCCTGGCGGGCTATACGCTGCTGCGCATCAGCCGGCGCGCGCCGGTGCCGATCGAGGACCGCGACGCCTTCAAGACACAACCGGCCGAGCGCTCGATCACGCCGGAAGCACTGCGGCTCGATCCGCGCAGAAAGCCTGAAACCAACGGTTGAGATTTGGAAAACTTTGCCTCACAAATAAGGCATGATGTTTTCCGACGCCTTTATGGCGATTGCCGATCCCAACCGGCGCTATCTCTTGGAAGAGCTCCGGCGCGGCCCGAAGACCGTCAACGAACTTGCCGCCGGGTTGCCGGTCTCGCGCCCGGCTGTTTCGCAGCATCTGAAGGTGCTGCTCGACGCCGGGCTGGTCAATGCCAAGCCGGAAGGGACAAGGCGTGTCTACACGGTCAGCAGTGCCGGCTTCCTGAAGCTCAACATCTGGCTCGACCAGTTCTGGGACGCAGAGCAGCTGGGTTGACCCGGAGATGCGCCGTCACGTCTTGGCCAGCGAAGCGCCAGGGGCGTCGTTGGGCGGGATCGTGCAGCATCGGGCCTAACCGTTGTTATAGGGGAAGAGCTTAAAATAGGGCTGCGCTTCCTCGATCACGCGGGCGACAGACGGCCGCCGCAGCAGCCGGTCGTGGTAGCGCCTCACCGCGGGATATCTGTCGCCGAACGGCTCGACCTTGTTGGCATAGAACAATGCCGGGGCGGCGGCGCAGTCGGCCAGGGTGAAGGCTTCGCCCATGCCCCATGTCCGCGACTGCATGTCCTGCTCGATGATGGCGTAGGCGCTGCGCAGCTGGGCGCGCGCCTCCTCGACGCCGAACGGATCGGTCATGCCTTCCGGCCGCAGGCGGTCGCCGACGATCTTCTGCATCGGGTGCTGCACGTAGAAGTCATAAAATCGGTCGGCGAGGCGGGTCTGGCGGGCGAGATCGATATCGGCAGGGATCAGCTCGACCGGTCCGGGATAATGCGCGTTGAGATATTCGATGACGATCGTCGATTCCGGCACAGTCTGGTCCAGCGCTTCATCGCGCAGCACCGGCATCTTGCCGGCCGGCGACAATTTCAGGAACGCCGCGCGCGACTGTTCATTGCCGAGATCGACGACGACCGACGTGAACAGCGTGCCGTTCTCATAGAGCGCGATCAGCGGCTTCCAGCAGAAGGACGCCAGCGGATGAAGATGCATCGTCAGGGACATTGTTTTGTTCGTTCCTTTGGTGGTTCGCCTCGCGGACGGGCGGTATCGAGGTTCGGCCTGCTACCTACCTGGCATGGGTATGGGTGACGATGGCATCGACGATCACGGCCCAATCGTCGGGATGCAGTTCGTGGCCACCGCCTTCGATACGGACAAGCTTCGCGCCGGCAACTGCTTCGGCAAGAGCGGCGCCATGCTCGATCGGAAAGATCGGATCATCGGTGCCGTGGATCACGAGGAGCGGAACCTTCAATTCGTGCAGGCGGCCCTTCCCGTCCTCGCCGCCCCGATCCTCGCTGCTCTTGAGCATGAAATGATTGGTCGCGCTCAAGAAGCCGCCGGATCGGTCGTAATCCTGTTCGACAAACGCCCTCATCCGCTTCTCGTCGAAGGGATGCGCGGTGCCGGCGATCGCGTGCGCGTCCTTGACGATGAAGTCGACCACCTGGTCACGGTCCGACCAATCGACATCAGCGCCTTCGGCCGAATGTTTCCTATAGACCTCGGTCATCCCAGGCAGATGCGACGTGTCGGTTCCCACGGGAGAAGTGCTGATCGCCGTAAGCGAGATGACCCGCGATGGATGCTTCAGCGCCACAAGCTGCGCGATCATGCCGCCCATCGACATGCCGACCACATGCGCTTTCGCGATGCAGTAACCGTCGAGCACGCGGATAGCGTCGTCCGCCATGTCGTCGAATGTGTAAGGCGGTTCGCCCGGCGCATATTTGGTCGAACGGCCGGTATCGCGATTGTCATAGCGGATCACGAACAGACCCTTGCCGGCCAGTTTCCGGCAAAACGCCTCCGGCCACCAGAGCATCGAAGCCATGGCGCCCATGATCAGCAGTATCGGTGGATGCGCGGGATCGCCAAACGTCTGGGATGCGATTTCGGGTTCCGCAACCTTCATCATGATCGTAGTCTCCTTTCTGCGAAACCGATTGCATTTTGCAATCAGTTGCACGATAATAAAACCGATATAATTATGCAACCGGTTTCTTGGAGAATCGCATGAGCATCGATCACCGGTCTGGGTGCCCGATCAACCTGTCGCTTGAAGTGTTTGGCGACCGGTGGAGCCTGATCATCCTTCGCGACATGATATTCGGCGGCAAACGCCACTTTCGCGAACTGCTCAACGGATCGCTGGAACGCATCGCTTCCAACATCCTCGCCGATCGGCTGAAGCGGCTGATGGAGCTCGGCATGCTGACCAGGGCCGACGACCCCACTCACAAGCAGAAGGCGATCTACAGCCTGACCGAAATGGCGATAACGCTGGTACCGATCTTGGCGCATCTCGGCGCCTGGGGTCGCGTCTGGCTGCCGGTCAGCGAGGAACTCTCGATCCGCGCCGAGCTCCTGGAAAAGGGCGGCCCGCCTATGTGGGAGAAGTTCATGGACGAGCTGCGCCACGAACATCTGGGCACACCTTCCGACACGCCGCCGGACGCCACCGTGCGTGCGACCTTGCAGGCTGGATACGAGGCGGTTGTCGCCCGAAAGGCGCCGGGCACCGGGTGCGATCCCCGCGCCTGACCAACTTATTTTTCCCCATCGCAGGCCGGCTCTGCTATTAAAGGCATTGAAAACTATAATTTACGGGATTGGAAAAGCCCTTGGTTGAGAACTCTAAGGATACTGCCCGCGCGCGGGCCGATTTGCGTTTCAAAAAGCAGGAAGAGGCAGCCACGGTTCGTCAGAAGGCGATGGCGGAATATGTCGCCGAGAGCGACGCCCGCCAGATTAAGACCAACAAACTGCGGGCGCTGCGCCTCGCCAAGGAAGCCGAAGACCTCGCCAATGCGCCGGCTGCTCCGGTGAAGAAGCCGGCGCGCGCCAAGAAAAAATAGAGTTGGTTCGCGACCGGCGCCGTCGTCGGCGCTGTCGGCATTTCCGACAATGATGAAGCGGCGGCCATCGCCGGTATCGAGGCGGCTGGCTTCACCGCCGCCTCCGGCTAAGGCCGGCCTCAAGTCTAGTTCATGTTTATGTCACGGGTGGCCGCTCGCATCGACACGGAGAAGCCGGCGAGAACGTCGACCAGCGCGATGACCATCAGCGTGAAGAAAACCGAGTGCGCCGCGCCCTTCACCAGCAGGAACTCAACCAGGAACGCCACGAAGACGAAGGTCGACAGCAGGTGGTCCATGATCGAGGCGCTCGTCGTGCGCGTCGATTTCACGATTTCGACGAAGAAGAGGATTAGCCCGATCAGCACGATCAGATCGCCGAGCGTCAGCGAGAACACCCCGCCCGACATCATGCGGATCGAGACCAGTTCGCTTGCCCAGGGGTCGTCGCCACCGCCGAATATTCCCAGAAGCCCGAGATTATAGAGGACGAAGGGCACGATCAGCAGCGGGATGGCACCGAACATCAGGCGGCTCCGGTTGGACTGCCCTCTGTAGTATGCGCCCGGCGTTCGCCGTCAAGAATTTTCGTATGCGACCGCGAACACGGACAAAGACGGTGCGAAATAACAATGTCAGCCGGCCCGGCTGACATCCTAAACGGTTGCTGGATGGCTGAAATTGGTTCGGTGAGCGATCCTCAGCGCCAAAATGCAAAAGACCGGCGCGATGGCCGGTCCTTCGGTAGTCACAAGCCGTCGAAAGCTGTCTCAGCTTTCCTTCGGCTCCAGAACCTGGCGACCGCGATACATGCCGGTCTTCAGGTCGATATGGTGCGGGCGGCGCATCTCGCCGGAATTCTTGTCCTCGACATAGGTCGGGGCCTTCAATGCGTCGGCCGAACGGCGCATGCCGCGCTTCGACGGAGAGGTTTTTCGTTTCGGTACGGCCATGGATATGCTCCACTACATGGTCAAAACGCCCCGGCTGCCCTCGTGAAAGGGCCGCGTCAGGGCCGGAATCTGAGAAAGTCGGGTGCCTATACACGCCCTGCGCCGTTTTGGCCAGCGCCGTCGCGAATTTTTTTAAGCTATCGCAGGCAGCCGACATAGGCGCCGGACCGGCCTGCGCGCCGCTCGATCAGCGCAGCCAGCCGCCTCAGCCCCGGTCCGGGCTTCGCCGGGTTGCGCGCGATCGGGTTCGGCAAGGTGACGGCAAGCAGTGCCGCCTGGCGACGCGACAATCGTTTTGCCGAAACCCCGAAATGGTGCTGGGCGGCGGCCTCGATGCCATAGATGCCCGGGCCCCATTCGGCGATATTGAGATAGATTTCCATGATGCGCCGTTTCGACATCACCATGTCAAAATAGACAGACAGCGGCAGCTCGACGACTTTCCGGACCGAGCCCAGCGGCCGCGACCACAGATAGAGATTCTTCACGGTCTGCATGGTGATGGTCGATGCGCCGCGCGTCATCTCGCCGGCCAGCGCGTCGTCGACGACGCCCCTCAACTCGCCAAGGTCGATGCCGCGATGGAAACAGAACTGCCCGTCCTCCGACATGATGACCGAATTCGCCAGCGCCGGCGCCACATCGTCGATCGAGACCCAGCGCCGGTCATAGCCGGAAAACGTCGCCAGATCCTTCAGCATCAATGTCGACACCGGATGCACGAACGGCGGCAGATACAGAAACGTCAACACCACCGGCATCAACGCCAGCACGACGGCGACGGTGATGCCGCGCCGGACCCAGAGCCGGGGCCAGCGTTTGAGACCGATGCGGTTGCCGCGTTTCGGCCTCACCATGTCCAACCCTTCGGTTTCGTGATCGACGATCGGTTCCGCCAAGCCGCCCAATCCATGCTGCTCCCTGCCCCGGCATAATGGCGCTTGGCTTCTTGCGCAACGTCTGAGTGTCGGCTACCGGTCCCGGCGATGACGAAAGACGACCAAATTCCGTTCGAGGCAGCGCTTCTCGCGCGCGCAGGTCCGATCGAGGCGCTGCTCAGGCGGCTCCTCGACGACCGCCCGCTTTCGGGCGAGATCGCGCGGCCGCAACGTCTGATGGCGGCGATGCGCCATGGCGTGCTGAACGGCGGCAAGCGCCTGCGCCCCTTCCTGGTGATGGAAAGCGCCGCGCTGTTTTCCGCCGACAGCGAGGCGGCGCTGCGCGTGGCGGCGGCGCTCGAATGCGTGCATTGCTATTCACTGATCCATGACGATCTGCCGGCCATGGACGATGACGATTTGCGCCGTGGCCAGCCGACCGTGCACAAGGCCTTCGATGAGGCGACCGCCATCCTCGCCGGCGACGCCTTGCTGGCGCTCGCCTTCGACATCATTGCCGACGAAGCGATGATGCTACCGGCCGAGCGAAGGGTGGCGCTGGTGCTGGCGCTGGCCCGCGCCGCCGGAGCCGGCGGCATGGTCGGCGGCCAGATGCTCGACCTTGAGGCCGAGCGCATCGGGCCGGACGAAGCCGGCATCATCCGGCTTCAGGCGATGAAGACCGGCGCGCTGATCCGCTTCGCCTGCGAGGCGGGCGCAATCATTGCCGGCGCGCCACCGGTCGACCGCGAAAGGCTGGCCGAGTTCGGCTCGGCGATCGGGCTTGCCTTTCAACTTGCCGACGATTTGCTCGACCTGACGGCGGACGCGCACCAGATGGGCAAGGCGACCGGCAAGGATGCAGCAGCCGGCAAGGCGACGCTGGTGGCGCTGCACGGCGCGAACTGGGCGCAGGACCAGCTTCAAGGCCTCGTCGACCAGGCCCACGCGCTGCTCGATCCCTATGGCGAAGCCGCCGTGCTTCTGAAGCAAGCGGCGACATTCGTGGCGACCCGCAACAGCTGATGCTGCTCTAAACTGTATGCCCGACGTCTTGTGGCGCGCTGCGTAGCCAAGGAGGGTTGGTGAACTGTTCGGCCAGGAAATCCACGAACACGCGGACACGCGGCGACAAGATCCGGCCAGGCGGATAAACAGCGCAGATTGGCGGTCCGTCATGATGATTGTATCCGGTGAGCAGTGCGGTCAGCCTGCCTATCCTGATATCCGGTCCGACCAATATCTCCGACATGCGGATGATGCCGACACCGGCGAGCGCCAGCCGGCGCAGGGCTTCCGTGCTGTTGGCCTCTATCGGGCTGCGGATACGCATGCTTTGCGGACCGTCCGGGCCATCGAATTCCCAGATGTTAAGGCCGCCGCGTGATGTGATGCCGAGGCAAGTATAATGTTGAAGGTCGCCTGGCGTCATCGGTATGCCGTGTTTTTCGAGATACTGAGCTGACGCGCAAATGACACGGTGATTGGGCGCCAGCCGCCGCATCACCAGCCTGGAATCGCTCTGGGCGGCAACGCGCACGGCGACGTCCGTTTCCTCAGCCAACAGGTCGACAATCGCATCTGTGAACATCAGCTCGAGCTCAATGGCCGGATAGCGATCGATGAAAGCCGGTAGCATCGGCACGATTAGACGATGGCCGAAGGCGCTCGGAAGACTGACGCGCAGCCGGCCGCGCGGTTCTGCGCCGGGTTGAATCGCGATTTCAGCCTCTTTGATGTCGTTCAGGATCCGGCGAGCGCTATCGGCATAGCTGCTGCCTTCCGCTGTCAAGCTGATGCGCCGCGTCGAGCGTTGCAACAAGCGCACGCCAAGGCGGGACTCAAGGCGACCGATGATTTTGCTGACGGCCGATGGGGTCATCCGCAGCCGGCGTGCCGCTGCCGAGAAGTCGCCTTCCTCGACAACTGACAGGAACACACCCATCGTTTCCTGTCGGTCCATGATATCTATTCCAATTCGTCACAGATGAACGGAAATTATCGCCAATTATCAGTATTTGCGATACATAATATGATTCCCTCCTCAGCATCCGAAATGCTGGTGAGGAGAGTGCGATGCGTTCAGAACAGCCAAACCTGCGCGATGGTCACGAGCTGCATCGGTGGGCACGTCGTCAGCGCAGCGCCGCAATCGGGCGGTGGTGTCTCCGGATTATCGGCGTGCTCAACCGGTCACCGCAAAAGATGGGAAAACGCCCAGAGCGAAGCAACGTCCGGGCTAGCGCAACCGGCCAATCGGGATGATTTCCGGCGAGGCCGGGCCATACGGCTCGCCCTGCCAGTTGCCGAGCCATTCTTCGACGACCAGCCCGCTCTGGTCCATCATCCCCGCAAGGCTTTCCTTTGTCGGGAAGGCTATTTTCGATTCGGCGCTGAGCACCCGCCCGCTGTCGGGGATTTCATAATGGGTCGAGTAGGTGACGACACCGGTAGCGGGATCGCGCCGGAAATCGTTCCACGCTCTTACGGTGCTCAATCCGGGATGACTCAGGTCCCGTTCGGACCTTTCCGGCGTCCACTCGAGCCATTCCTCGGTGGCTGGATTTCGCGTGTCGAAGATGAAGCGCCCATCGGGAGCCAGATGAGCAGCGATCGTGGCAAGCACCGCCTCTCGATCTTTCGGCGTCAGAAACACCTGGAAGGCGTGCCCGGTCAAAAGAACCAGATCGAAGCGTCGTCCGAGCCGGACGGTTCGCGCATCGGCCTCGACCCAGTCGACCCTCTGCCCGCCGGCTCGGCGGCGCGCGATGTCGAGCATCGCCGGCGCCGGATCGACACCGGTCACATTACGCCGATCGGCGAGCGCGGCGGCCAATTGCCCGGTGCCGCAGCCGAGGTCGAGAACCGATCCGGCACCCTTGGCAAAGCCGACGCAATAGTCGAAGTCGACGCCGCCTTCGTTCTCGATATCGTAGAACTGGGCGAGGTCGGGATCGCTGTAGAGACGGTCGGTCATGGAAGGCCTGGAGTTGGAGCCGTGGAGCAGCAGAATTCGTGGAGTCAAAGCGCAGCTTCGATGGTTTGTCGGGCAAATCGGTCGGTACCCATCACCGGTTCCGCACCACAATGCATGCACCGCCGACGCTTTGCAGTTTCTGGCAAATGTTGTCGGCCTTGGCTTTGGAGTCGGCGCCGATCCGGACCGCATAGATGCCGCGCCTGCCGATCGGCGAGCGCACCCGGCTGACCACCGGATTTTGGCCCTTAAGCAAGGCCGGAAACCGGCGCTTCACACCATTCCATTGACTGAGCGCCGCGGCGCGGCGGAAATTGCCGGCCACCTGCACGCCCCACGGCTTGATGTTGATCGACGCCATGGCCACGGTTTGGGACTTGATGACCGGCAGCTTGCGGCAGGCGACCGCGAAGCTCGCTTTCTTGTCGAGCGGCCGGATGGTGCCGGCATAGGCGGTGTCGGTGAACCTGTCGGCTGGCTCGCCCATGATGTCCAGAACGTAGCTTTCGGTCTCCATCGGCAGGAAACCGCCAGAACTCAGCCAGCGCGACACCCGGCTTTCACCGGCATTGTAGGCGGCGGCGGCCAAGCCGAGATTGCCGAAGCCGGTTTTCATTTCGGCGAGATATTTTGCCGAGGCCGGGATGGCCTGCTCGATATCGAAGGAATTGGCGAGGCCGCGTATCTTGGCTGTACCCGGCATGAACTGGGCAATGCCTTCGGCGCCGACCGGGCTGACCGCACTGGGATCGAAGCGGCTTTCCTTCCAGATCAACCGGGCAAAGAAGTCCTTGGGCAGGCCGTTTTGGTCCGCATGAGCCTCGATCAGGTTGCAAACCCGGTCGAGCAGTCGTTGTTTGGCGGGGCGCGGCGGATCGGCCTGGACGGCTGTCACCCAGCCCAGCCCACAAAGCAAGACAAACCCACCAAGCAAGACCGGCGTCGCCCAAGGGAGCCGCATAGATCTACTCCGCCGCGGCCTTGCCAAGTTGCCCAAACCGCTGCTCGATATAGTCGGCGACCATTTTCTCGAAGTCCGCAGCAATCGACGGGCCGCGCAGCGTCGCCGCCTTCCTGCCGTCGACGAATACCGGCGCCGTCGGCGTCTCGCCGGTACCGGGCAGAGAAATGCCGATATCGGCATGCTTGGATTCACCTGGACCGTTGACGATGCAGCCCATCACCGCGACCTTGAGGTTCTCGACGCCGGGATATTTTTCACGCCACACCGGCATGTTCTTGCGCAGATCCGCCTGGATGTTCTGGGCGAGTTCCTGGAACACGGTAGAGGTCGTGCGGCCGCAGCCGGGGCAGGCGGCGACGATCGGCACGAACTGCCGGAACCCCATGGTCTGCAGGAGTTCTTGCGATACCTGCACCTCCCGGGTGCGGTCGCCATTCGGCTCCGGTGTCAGCGAGATGCGGATCGTGTCGCCAATGCCTTGCTGGAGAAGGATGCCCATCGCTGCGGACGAGGCGACGATGCCTTTTGAACCCATGCCGGCCTCGGTGAGGCCAAGATGCAGCGCGTGGTTGGAGCGGGTGGCAAGCTCGGTATAAACGGCGATCAGGTCCTGCACACCGCTAACCTTGGCCGACAGAATGATTTTCTCGCGGCCAAGACCGATCTCCTCGGCCATTTCGGCCGAAAGGATCGCCGACTGCACGATCGCCTCGCGCGTCACTTCCTGCGCGGTCAGCGGAAAGCCTTGGCGCTGGTTGTCGTCCATCAGCCGGGTCAGAAGCTCCTGGTCGAGCGACCCCCAATTGACGCCGATGCGCACCGGCTTGTCGTGCCGGATCGCCATCTCGACGATATCAGTGAACTGCCGGTCCTTCTTGTCCTTGAAGCCGACATTGCCGGGATTGATGCGGTACTTGGCTAACGCCTCGGCGCAAGCCGGATGGTCGGCGAGCAGCTTGTGGCCGATATAGTGGAAATCGCCGACCAGCGGCACGTTGATGCCGAGCCGTTCGAGCCGCTCGCGGATGGCGGGCACGGCGGCAGCGCTCTCGTCGCGGTCGACGGTGATGCGCACGATCTCGGAGCCGGCACGATGCAGCGCCGCAACTTGAGCGACTGTCTGGTCGACATCGGCGGTGTCGGTGTTGGTCATCGACTGAACGACGACAGGGGCACCCCCGCCGACCATCACGCCGCCGACATCGACACCGACCGACGTGCGGCGCGGGAAGGGAGAGGAAAAATATCCGGTCATGGCCGGCTGCCCTTTGTTAGCGCATCACCCCGAATCCCGGAATCGGTTTCCGGAAAGGATCACGCGCAAAAATCAAAATACAGTGTCCTTTGCGCGCCCGAAAGGGCGCGCGGCGCTGTAGAAGGTCCGGGCATGAGGTGGAGGAGCAAAGATGGCTTGTCAATGGCGACAGGCAGGCAGACCTACCAAATCGATAACGGGAGAGGAGACAAACAGCCCATCGTATCCGTGCCGCTGGCGGCCGGAACCATCTCCGAGTCGTGTGAAGCAGCGCTCCGGCGGCATGGCCGCCACCGGAAAGATGCTCGTGCGCCGAAACCGGCGCAGCTATTCGAGGAAAAGCGTCAATGCGTGGTCGGTTTCGCTTTCAGTTTTTCAATCTCGTCCTTGAGTGCCAGCTTGCGCCGCTTGAGATTCACGATTTCGAGGTCATCCACTGATGGATGATTCATCGCGTCATCGATTTCGCGTTCGATGTCGCCGTGTTTCCGCTGCAACTCATCAAGATGGGATGCAAGAGACATGATTGGTTCTCCCTTTCATGGTTTCCTCGATTGCAGCCGTCAAGGCGTGTCCACCGCAGGCTCGCTTCTGTGACGGCATAATGACAGTGTGCCACCATCGGGCAGCGATGTCGAATGCTGCGTGGTAGCATTCCACGACAATGTGAAATGTGATATTGGCTGCGCGCCGGTGCAAGAGAGCCCCCGGCCCCGCCCAATCAGGCCCATTTTTGGGCGCCGCAGACGTGCAAACGGTAGATAATGTCCGAACAGGAACAGGCCGATATCCGCCTCGAATATTCTCGGCTGAAGCAAGAGCACGCCGATTTCGACGCGGCCATCAACGCGATGATCGCCATGGGCTGCGACCCGCTGCAGATCCAGCGCATGAAGAAGAAAAAACTATTCCTGAAAGACCGGCTGATGGCGCTGGAAGACCGGATCATCCCCGACATCATCGCGTGAGCGAATTCCCACTTGGCGACTCGGCAAACCTGCTCATCCTGTGATCGAAAGCCTCGCAGCGCGTTCGCGCAGCATGGCGATGAGATCGTCGGTCTTTTCTCCGGAAGTGTCGATGGGAACCACAAGGCATATCGTCGCCTCGACCTTGCCGGGCGCTGAAAAGACCGGCGCGGCAAGGCATTTTGTGTAGGCGTCGACAAGACCCGAGGTCACGCAGTAGCCGACACCGCCAGCCACGGCGATATCTTCTATGAAGTCGTCGAGCAGCAATCTGCGGCCGTCTGGCAGGACGAGATCGTCTTCGGACACCATGTCTTCGATCACGGCCCTTTCGAAACCGGCGAGAAGCAACCGCCCCGAAGCGGTCCAGGGAAGCGGGATCTGCAGACCTGTGGCCGAGCTGATCCGGAACGGCCTGGTGCCCGGACTTGAATGGACGATTGTGTAGCGGCCGCTTTGCAGCATGCACAATTCAGAGGTCTCGCCTGTCTCGCGCGACAGATTGTCGACCTCCTGCCGCCCTCTCCTGAGCAGGTCGTTGCCGCGCACATAGTCCATTCCGTAGAGGTAAAGCTTTTTTCCGAAATAGACGCGATTGCCGTCGCCGGCCATTTCCAGCAGGCCCGCATCGACCAGCGAGCGCACAAGCGTGTAGGTCGTCGAGCGAGGCGCATTCACTGCCTTGGCGAGATCGCCAATCCCGATCGCACGCTGGGTCGTGTGGAGAAACTCCAGGATCTGGAGCACCCGGTTGAGACCCTTCTCGCGAGAGCCCGATGCCCTGTCTTCGTCCAGGCCGGCGTCCGGTCGAACTGCCAAGGCATTGCCATCTTGCATTACCGGCTCCTGATGTTAGTATCTGTCTTGTATAGAGTACATGCGTCTCTTGTAAGGGACAATCACGTTCATTGCAACGACGCATGTTGCTCATCCAAAGGGGAACACAACACGAAGGAGGTCGCCGTGAACGACACATCCAAAAGACGTGAATTTCTGAAAATGGCCGGGCTTGCAACGGCCGGAGTGATGGGCGCAGCAGCAACGGTCGATGTTCAGAAGGCGGCGGCGCAAGCGGCGCCGGACAGCCTGCTGCGTACTGTTCTCGATCGCGGCAAGCTGATCGTCGGCACCGGCAGCACCAACGCACCCTGGCACTTCGAGAACGATGCCGGCGAACTCGTCGGCATGGACATCACCATGGGGCGCATTCTTGCCAAGGGGCTTTTCGACGATCCGACCATGGTCGATTTCGTCATGCAGGATCCGGCCCAGCGCATTCCGAATGTGACCACCAACAAGGTCGACATCTCGATCCAGTTCATGACCATGACCGCCCAGCGCTCGCAGCTGATCAACTTCTCGCGGCCCTATTACGTCGAAGGCATCGCTCTGCTGACCCTTCCGACCGCCGAGAACAAGACCTTCGACAAGCTGCTTGCCGGCGGTTCGGCAACGCGTATTTCCATCCTGCAGAATGTCGATGCCGAGGCAAATGTGCACATTGTCCTGCCGGAGTCGCAGGTGATGCAGATAGACACCCAGGCCAACGTGCTGCAGGCACTCGAGTCGAAGCGCGTCGACGCGGCCGCCGTCGATCTTTCCACGGTGCGCTGGCTCGCCTCACGCAACCCGGACCGCTACTTCGATGCCGGCAAAAGCTGGTTCAGCATGCTTTACGGCGCGGCGCTGAGGCAAGGCGATCTCGACTGGCTGACCTTCGTCAACGCATCCTTCGCGACGGCAATGTTCGGTCATGAAACGGCGCTCTACGACGCGGCGTTCAAGGACTATTTCGGGCTGGAGCCGCCGGCCCGGCATCCCGGTTTTCCGGTCATCTGATGCAGCTGGCGGAAGGGCAGCAATCGGCGCCCTTCCGCCTCCTTCTCCTCGACGGCCCTCGGCACTGAGGCAGACGCATGGGCTACGCCCTCAATTTCAACCTGATCTGGCGGCATTTCGACAAGCTGTGGGGCGGCCTGCTGCTCAGTCTCGAGCTCGCCGTGATCTCCATAGCCATCGGCATCGTCATCGGGCTCGTTCTGGCGGTCTGGTACGTCTCGGCCGGGCGCGTCGTCCGGTCCATAATCGCCGCCTATGTCGAATTCATCCGCAACGTGCCGCTGATCCTGCTTGTCTATCTCGTTTTCTACGGCCTGCCGACCGTGGTCGATCTCGCCTACAGCGCCCAGACCTCGTTTGTCGCGACACTGTCGCTCTATAGCGGCGCGTATCTGGTCGAGGTGTTTCGCTCGGGGCTCGAAGCCGTGCCGCGCGGACAGATCGACGCTGGCAAGGCGATCGGCCTGACGCCCTGGCAGCGGCTGCTCCATGTGCGCCTACCGACGATGCTGCGGATAACGCTGCCCGCGCTTTCCAACACGTTCATATCGCTCTTCAAGGACACGTCCGTCGCCTCGGTCATTTCGGTGCCCGAGCTCACCTACGGCGCCCAATGGATCAACTTCAACACCTTCCGGATCGTCGAGGTCTACCTTGTGGTGACGGCGATGTACCTCTTGACCGGCTACGCGCTTCTCTATGCGCTTCGGCTTGTCGAGCGCCGGTTCAGGGCGGCGCACTAACATGCTTGGCCAGATCGCCTATGCCTTGCCCTTCCTAGCCCAGGGTTTTGCCGTGACACTGTGGGTGTCGCTGCTTGTCGTGGTGTTGTCGCTCGTCGCCGGCGTGATGATGGGCGTCGGCCTTGTCTACGGCCCTACGCCGCTGCGCTGGGTGGTGCGCATTTTCAGCGACACCATACGCGGCATTCCGATCCTGGTGCTCATCTTCTTCGTCTATTACGGCCTGCCTGCCATCGGCATCCATCTGGAGTCCTTCTGGGCCGCCGTGCTGGCGCTCACCCTGTTCAAGACGGCCCAGGTCATCGAATATCTGCGCGGCGCGGTCGGTTCCATACCGAAGGGGCAGTCCGAGGCGGCGATGGCGATCGGGCTGACCTTTCGCCAGCGACTGGCCTACGTCATCTTTCCGCAAGCGTTCAGGCGCTTCCTGCCGCCATGGATCAATGGCGTCACCGATGCGGTAAAGGGCAGCGCGCTGGTCTCGCTGCTGGGCATCACCGACCTGATGCACGCCATCAACCAGGTCATCGGCCGCACCTACGAGGCGATGCCGCTCTACATCCTCGGCGCAGTCATCTACTTCGCCGTCAATTACGCCCTCTCCCTGGCCAGCCGACGGCTGGAGCGGCGTTTCTCCTTCATCCGGGAATAGCAAGATGTCCATCGCCCCGCCCGCCAATCCGGCGCTTCTCGATATCCGCGACGTTTCCAAATCCTTTGGATCCGTCGAGGTCCTGCGCTCCGTCAGCCTAAAGGTGACACGCGGCGAGGTGGTGACTGTCATCGGGCCTTCCGGCAGTGGTAAGACCACGCTGCTGCGCTGCGTCAACTTTCTCGAGAGCTACGATAGCGGCTCCATCCGCATCGACGGAAAGGAGGTTGGCTTCCGCGAGACGGGAACACGCCAGCGCCGCAGTGAGCGCGACCTGGCGAAGATGCGGGCCGAGACCGGAATGGTGTTCCAGAGTTTCAATCTGTTCCCGCATCTGACGGCGGCCGGCAACATCATGCTTGGCCTGCGCAAGGTGCGCGGCAAAAGCAGCGCCGAAGCCCGCCAGATTGCGGAGCACTGGCTCGGCCGGGTCGGCCTCGCCCACAAGGCAGACAGCCTGCCCGCCGAGCTTTCCGGCGGCCAGCAGCAGCGTGTCGGCATTGCCCGCGCGGTGGCGATGGAGCCAAAAATCCTGCTTCTCGACGAGATAACCTCGGCGCTCGATCCGGAACTCGTCGGCGAGGTGCTCGAGGTGGTACGCAGCTTGGCGGAGGACGGCATGACCATGGTGATGGTCACACACGAGATGGCCTTTGCGCGCGACGCCTCGAGCCGCATCGTCTTCATGGCGGATGGCGGTGTCAGCGCCGCAGGCCCGCCAGCCGAGATTCTGGGCGCGGACATCGACAACGAACGTCTTCGCAGCTTTCTGGCGCGGTTCCGCGCCTCGCATTTCTGACATCGGACGGCGAAAGCTGTCGCAAGGAGCCTTTTCATGTCGCCTTACATCCGGCTCGCCGAACTGGGCCTGACGCTGCCCGAGCCGCCGAAGCCGATCGCCAATTTCGTCACCCACGCCGAGAGCGGACGGCTGATCTTCCTCTCCGGCCAGGGGCCATTGCGCGCCGATGGCACGCTTTGCACCGGCAAGGTGGGCGAGGACGTCACGGTGGAGGAGGCTTATGGACATGCCCGTCTCACCGGCCTGAACCTGCTCGCTGTCATGCATGCCGCAGCGGGCGACCTCGGCCGCATCGTGCGCGTCGTCAAGCTGCTGGGTTTCGTCAACGCGATCCCGACCTTCAGCGACCATCCGAAGGTGGTCAACGGCTGCTCCGATCTTTTCGCCGAAGTCTTCGATAGTATCGGCGGGCACGCCCGCTCGGCGATCGGTGTTGGCTCTTTGCCGGGAAACATCACGGTCGAAATCGAGGCGGTCGTCGAGACCGCCGCCTGACGTCTACCAACGGGACCTCTAGAGATGAAAACCTATTCCGAAAACGGCTCCAACACGACAATTCGTCAACGACTCGGCCTTCGCCCGATCATCAACGTTTCCGGCACGATGACGGCGCTCGGTGCCTCGATCATCGTCCCGGAAGCGATCGCCGCGATGTCGGAAATCGCGTCGCAGTGGGTGGAGATGGACGATCTGCAACGCGCCGCAAGCACGATCGTCGCGCGCCTCACAGGGGGCGAGGCCGGCTTCGTCACGGCTTGCTGCGCCAGCGGCATCACCATGGCGATTGCCGGCACGATGACCGGCACCAACCTTCTGGCGATCGAGCGGCTGCCGGACGATACCGAGGACCTCAAGTCGGAGGTCATCGTCCAGCTCGGCCACATCGTCAATTACGGCGCGCCGATCGACCAGTCGATCCGGCTTGCCGGGGCCAAGGCCGTACCGGCCGGCACGGTCAGCGTGACGCAGGATTATCATGTGCGCGAGGCGATCCGCGACCGCACCGCGGCCGGCCTCTATGTCGTTGCGCATCACACAGTGCAATACGGCATGCTCTCGCTCGAGGAATTCTGCGAGATCTGCCACGCCAAGGGCGTCCCGGTGATCGTCGACGCCGCCTCGGAATACGACCTGCGCGGCTTTTTCGCACGCGGCGCCGACATCGTCGTCTATAGCGGGCACAAATTCCTCTCGGGACCGACTAGCGGCATCGTGACGGGGCGCAAGGATCTGGTGCGTGCTGCCTATCTCCAGAATCGCGGCGTTGCGCGGGCGATGAAGGTCGGCAAGGAAAGCATCGCCGGCACCATGGCCGCGCTGGAGGCCTGGGAGCGTCGCGATCACGCCGGCATCCGCAAGCGGGAGGATGCGGCCTTGCATCTGTGGGAGGAGGCATTGCAGGGCCTGCCCGGCATCGCCGCGCATATTATTCCCGATCCGACCGACAATCCGCTCGACCGCCTGCAGGTGTTTGTTACGCCTGAGAGCAGGTTCAGCGCCGCCGGCCTTGCCTCGGCGCTGGCGGCAGGCTCGCCTCCTATTATCGTGCGCAACCACGAGGTCGAGCGCGGTCACTTCTTCCTCGACCCGTGCAATCTCCATCCCGGCGAGGCGGAGATCGTCGCCGAACGCCTGCAGGCTGTGCTGAACGCAACCGACCGCCCGGCGGATGCGATGAAGCCGGCTCGCAAGGACACCGCCGGCGCGTTGCGCTGGCCGGATTAGGTGACGATGGCGCCATGCGCCCGAATGGGCGTAGAGGCATCGCATCCTTGCCGTCGATCCCGAATTCCGCTAATGCGCGCCTTTGCCGCCGGGAGCAGAAGCTTGGACGATCAACGCGCCGACGTCGCCATCATCATGGGCAGCCAGTCCGACTGGGCGACGATGCGCCACGCCGCCGAAACGCTGGAGGCGCTGGGCATCCCGCACAAGCGGCTGATCGTCTCGGCCCATCGCACCCCCGACCGGCTCTATGACTTCGCCAAGGGCGCCAAGGCGGCCGGTCTTCGGGTGATCATCGCCGGCGCCGGCGGTGCGGCGCACCTGCCCGGCATGACGGCGGCAATGACGCCGCTCCCCGTTTTTGGCGTACCGGTGGAATCGAAGGCGCTTTCCGGACAGGACTCGCTGCTCTCCATCGTGCAGATGCCGGCCGGCATTCCGGTCGGCACGCTGGCCATCGGCAAGGCGGGCGCCACCAATGCCGCCCTTCTGGCCGCTGCCGTGCTGGCGCTGACCGACGAAAAGCTCGCTGCCCGGCTCGACGCCTGGCGCGCCGCCCAGACCGCCAAGGTCGCCGCCGAGCCGACGGACACGCCATGAGCCTGCCCGCGGGACCGACCATCGGCATCATCGGCGGCGGCCAGCTCGGCCGCATGCTGGCCGTGGCATCGGCCCGCCTCGGCTACCGCACGGTCGTGCTGGAACCGCAGCCGGATTGCCCGGCGGCACAGGTCGCAAACCGGCAGATCACCGCTGCCTACGACGATACGGCAGCGCTCGCCGAACTGGCTGCAGTCAGCGCCGTCGTCACCTACGAGTTCGAGAACGTTCCGGTCATGGCCGCCAGCGCGCTTGCCGTCACGGTCCCGGTCTATCCGCCGGCGCGCGCACTGGAAGTGGCGCAGGACCGGGTGGCAGAGAAGAAATTCCTCAACGGCATCGGCATTCCCACCGCGGATTTCTGTCCCGTCGACAATGACGACGAATTGACGGCGGCCCTGAAAAAGTTCGACGGCAGCGGCATATTGAAGACGCGGCGCATGGGCTATGACGGCAAGGGCCAGCGTGTCTTCCGCAACATGGAAACGGGCGGCTTTGCCGGCACCTGCGAGGCGATGGGCAACGTGCCGTTGATCCTCGAATCCTTCGTCGCCTTCGAACGCGAGATTTCGGTGATCGCGGCGCGCGGCATAGACGGTTCGCTCGCAGCCTACGACCCGGCAGAAAACGTCCACCGCGACGGCATCCTGCACAGCTCGACCTTGCCAGCCAGGATAGGCTCCGAAACCGCCGCTGCGGCGCAGGCAGCAGCAGCAGAGATACTTGCCGCACTCGACTATGTCGGCGTCATCGGCATCGAGTTCTTTGTCCTTGCCGACGGCGCGCTGCTGGCCAATGAGATCGCGCCGCGTGTTCACAATTCCGGCCACTGGACGGAAGCCGCCTGCATCGTCTCGCAGTTTGAGCAGCATATTCGTGCTGTCGCCGGCCTGCCCTTGGGAAATCCCGGCCGCCATTTTGACTGCGTCATGGAAAACCTGATCGGCGACGGCATCCTGCGCGTCCCAGCGCTGCTCGCCGAGCCTGACCTGATGCTGCATCTCTATGGCAAGGCCGAGGCGCGTCCCGGCCGCAAAATGGGCCATTTTACGCGAATGAGCCGTCGCCGCTGAGGCTATTGGACGGCGCCGCTCTAACGCCGTCGATAGAGCAGAAACTCAAAATCCGCCGCACCATGAAGCATGCTGCGGTTGACACGGGCAAGGCTCCTCGTTTATGAGCCACGCACAAGTTGAGAGGCGCGCTTTCCGAGCGCGCCTTAATAATTCGGCCCAAGCGGGCCCAGACCGACGGGCAAGACCATGAAGATCAAGAATTCGCTCAAGGCGCTCAAGGCGCGTCACCGCGACAACCAGCTGGTTCGCCGCAAGGGCCGCGTGTACATCATCAACAAGACCGCTCCGCGCTACAAGGCGCGCCAGGGCTGAGTCTTTTCGCGTGGAGGCCTGCCTCCACGCTTGCATGATGTAATTGCTGGCCTCCCGGCCCTCTCACGCTAAATTCAGTTTGACGATCTGCCGTCCGGGGTTAGATTCTCGGCCATGCGGATTCGTTTTGCATTCTTCGTGGCGCTTTTTCTTTTCGGCTCCGCCGTACCTCCGGCTCAAGCGGAGGACACGGTCGCCCCTCCGATTGCCACGACCAGGGAGGCAAGGCTCGACCAGCTGTTTGTCGACCTGAAGCGCGAGCGCAACGAAAAAGCCGCAGAGCGCATCGCCGCGCGCATCTCGAACGAGTGGGTGCAATCCGGCAGCGCCTCGATCGACCTGATGATGCAATGGTCGCAAAAGGCGGTCGAAGAGAAAAAGTTCGACGTGGCGCTCGACTTCCTCGACCAGGTGGTGACCTTGCAACCGGCCTATGCGGAAGGCTGGAACCGGCGCGCCACCGTACATTTCATGATGAATAATTTTGGGAAATCGATGGCGGACATCGACCGCACGCTGCAGCTCGAGCCGCGCCATTTCGGCGCGCTGTCCGGCCTGGCACAGATCATGGCCGTAACCGGCCACAAGGAATCGGCGCTGGAAGCCTGGCAGCGCGTGCTCAGCATCTATCCGATGCTGCGCAGCGCCCAGGATCAGGTCGGCACGCTTTCGGAAGAACTTGCCGGCGAAGGGATTTGATGCCGGTGGACCAGTGCGCCTGGCTGCGACGCTCCACGGCAATTTCAACATTGCTGCCGTTCTTGCAGTGCTGCTTGTCGGTGAGCGCGAGGTGTGGTTTCCTGTCTAGGGTTGGAGCGGTTCGGCAATCATGATCGCAGCTTACATCGACGAATTCATAATGTTTTGCGCCGGTCTATGGATGTCGGGCGTCGGCTACGGGTTCTTTCAGCTGCCGAACCAACCCCAAACCGGACAACAGACTTGGCTGGCACGCCTTCCCAGCCATTTCAAATGGATGGGACCGCTCTTGCTGATAATCGCGATCGTGCTCGCCGTCGCCTCACCTTCTTGATCGGCAATAAGTCGCTACGCTCCCAGTCCCATCGAGGCGAGGCTTCAGCTTGGTGAATTCGGCGTGAGCGGCCTAAAGCCGTCGCGTTTGAATGGATTCTTGCGACGCGCTTTAAGTCTTTGTTTTTACCCAAATCGCTGCGCATCTTTGGGTGATTTGCTCTAGCGCCTGATCTGGGCGTCTGAACCGACATAAGCGATGCGCAGCATGTTGGTGGAGCCCGGCGTCCTCAGCGGCACGCCGGCCGTGATGATGACCCGGTCGCCCGGCTTGCCGAACCCTTCGTCCAAAGCGATGCGGCAAGCGCGGTCGACCATGTCGTCGAGGTCGATGGCATCGGGCGAGACGACACAATGCGTGCCCCACAAAAGCGACAGCCGCCGCGCCGTGTTGACAATCGGCGACAGCGCGACGATCGGCACCTGCGGCCGCTCGCGCGCGGCGCGCAGGCCGGTCGTGCCCGACGCCGTATAGCTGATGATCGCCGACAGTTTCAGCGTCTCGGCGATTTCGCGGGCGGCGAGCGAGATGGCGTCGGCGCCGGTCGCTTCAGGCTCCGAGCGCTGTGCATTGATGATGCCGGCATAGGTCGGGTCGGTTTCGACCTTGCTGGCGATGCGGTTCATCATCGCCACCGCCTCGACCGGGTAGGAGCCGGCCGCGGATTCGGCCGAAAGCATGATGGCGTCGGCGCCTTCGAACACGGCGATCGAGACGTCCGACACTTCGGCGCGGGTCGGCACTGGCGCGGTGATCATCGATTCCAGCATCTGCGTGGCGATCACCACCGGCTTGCCGGCGCGGCGCGCGGCGCGGGTGATCTGCTTCTGGATGCCGGGCACGGCTTCGAGCGGCATTTCAACGCCGAGATCGCCGCGAGCAACCATCAGTGCGTCCGAAAGTTCGATGATCTCGGCCAGCCGGGCGACGGCTTGCGGCTTTTCGATCTTGGCCATGATGAGTGCCCGGCCGCGCGCGATCTTGCGCGCTTCCGCCAGATCCTCCGGACGCTGCACGAACGACAGCGCCACCCAGTCGACGCCGGTGGCCAGCACCGCATCCAGGTCCCTGCGGTCCTTTTCGGTCAGCGCGCCGACCGGTAGGTCGGTGTCGGGCAGGCTGACGCCCTTCTTGTCGGAGATGGTGGTGCCGGCGACGACGGTGCAGACGATCGCCTTGCCGTCGCTTCTCACCGCCTTCAGCTCGAGCTTGCCGTCATCGATCAAAAGGCGGTGACCGGCCTCGACCGATCTCAGGATTTCGGGGTGGGGCAGATAGACCCTGGTCGAATTGCCGGGCTCGGGATTGTCGTCGAGCGTGAACGTCTGGCCGAGTGTCAGCGCCTCCTTGCCGTTGGCGAATTTGCCGACCCGCAGCTTGGGCCCCTGCAGGTCGGCGAGAATGCCGATCGGCCGGCCGACCGCTTTCTCGACGTTGCGGATGCGACCGACAAGTGTGCGCATCAATTCATGATCGGTGTGGCTCATATTGATGCGAAACACGTCGGCGCCGGCTTCGAAGAGCTTCTTCAGCATGTCCTCGGAGGAGGAGGCCGGACCGATGGTGGCGAGTATCTTGACCTTGCGGCTGCGTCTCATTGACTGTTTGTTCCCGGGGCGGCTGGAGCGCCCCCCGTTGCGGGGTCATCGGTCAGCTGGACCATCCAGCTTGCCTGCTCGCCCGTGTCATATTCCTGGAATCCGGCGCGCTGGAAGCCCCGAGCGACGCAATCGGCAACGCCGGCGATCTTGAACTCTTTTTCAGCCACGCACATGTTGATCGGGCCATCCCAGCGCCCGCCACGCTCGGCGTCTTCTGCATAAAGATAGTAAAACCTTGATGACAGCGGCCCTTCGATCAACGTCTTGCAGCTCGATCCCTCGATATGCCACCAGCCCTCGGTGATCCAGCCGGCCTTGGCGCGATAGCCGATGCCGACGCCGACCAGATTCTGCGTGGCGTTGCAGACACGGAAATCGGCGCGCGCGGGCGAGGCAGCAACCATCGCGGCGAGGCCCACGGCAAGGGTCAGGAGCGGCATGGCGAAGCCGTAGCGCACGCGCGACTTGCCGGCGGAACCCATCCTGAAACCCTTCAAGAACCACATTTGCATCTCTCAACGCCCCTTTTCGGAAAAGTCCGGGCGCATGTCAACGCGCCCTTTTGCTCAATTCCAATCGATTTAGAAAGGCTCCGGCGCATGGTCTGTCACCTTCCGCCAGATTTCCGTAGAAACCGTGGCCAAACGACGGCATTGCGCACGCGTCCTCTTCGTGGAATGACGATACCACCCTCCCCGG
>NZ_RZTI01000086.1:0-26262 GCF_003997275.1 Mesorhizobium sp. M6A.T.Ce.TU.002.03.1.1 | reverse complement strand
TGCGTGTCGAACGGCTGATCAGCCGCGCGCCGAGCCGCGCCTCCAGCCGCGCAATCAGCTTGCTCACCGCCGATGGCGTCATCCGCAACGCCCGAGCGGCGGCCGAAAAGCTGCCCGCCTCGACGACGCGGACGAACACTTCGATCTCGCCGGAGCGGTTGATGTCGGGTCTCGCCATTCGTGAACCTATTTCACAGACAATGTGCCTGGCGCAAGGCTGGTTCACAGCACATCGCGACACGATCTTCCGGGTCGGGGCGTAGGAAGACACGGCGTCCCATCAAACGACCGCGATCGAAGTGGGAACCCGCCATGCCTCTTGCTCTTTATGCCCTCGCCGCCGGTGCCTTCGGCATCGGCGTTACCGAATTCGTCATCATGGGCCTGCTGCTCGACGTCAGCAACGATCTCGGCGTCTCGATCTCGGCCGCCGGCCAGCTGATTTCCGGCTATGCGCTGGGCGTCGTCATCGGCGCGCCGCTGCTGACCATCGCCACCGGCCGCTGGCCGCGCAAAACCGTGCTTCTGGCGCTGATGGCGATCTTCACGCTGGGCAACCTCGCCTGTGCGCTCGCCCCCGACTACTGGACACTGATGGGTGCCCGCGTGCTCACCGCCTTTGCCCACGGCACCTTCTTCGGCGTCGGCTCCGTCGTTGCGACCGGGCTGGTAGCGCCCAACAAGAAGGCCTCGGCGATCGCCCTGATGTTCACCGGCCTGACCATTGCCAACATCCTCGGCGTGCCCTTCGGCACCTGGCTCGGCCAGGCCTTCGGCTGGCGGGCGACCTTCTGGGCTGTAACCCTTGTCGGCATCGTCGCCTTCGCCATCATTCTCCTGCTGGTGCCGCGCAGCCAGACAGAGCCGGAGAAGAGCGACCTGCGCGGCGATCTCGCCGTGCTCGGCCGCGCGCCGGTTCTGCTTGGTTTCGCCACCACCGTGCTTGGCTATGCCGGCGTCTTCGCCGTCTTCACCTATATCGCCCCCTTGCTGACCGAGATCACCGGTTTTGAGGAAGCAGCCGTGTCGCCGATCCTGCTTGTCTTCGGCGGCGGCCTCATCGCCGGCAATCTCGCCGGCGGCAAATTCGCCGACCGCTGGCTGGTGCCTTCGGTTCTCGGCAGTCTCGTCGTGCTGGCGCTGGTGCTCGGCTCGATGACCTTCGCCCTGCACAGCCAGGCAATGGCCGTCATCTATGTCGGCCTGCTCGGCGCCGCCGCCTTCGCCACTGTGGCGCCGCTGCAGATGTGGGTGCTGGAGAAAGCGAAAGGTGCCGGCCAGAGCCTCGCCTCGTCCTTCAACATCGCCGCCTTCAATCTCGGCAACGCCGCCGGCGCCTGGCTCGGCGGCATGGTCATCGCCCATGGTCCCGGCCTCGGCGCCATCACCTGGGTCGCGGCCCTGCTGCCGCTCTCGGCCCTGGCCGTGGCGGCACTGGCGCTTCGCCTCGACCAAAATACCGTCCTCGCCACACCAGAAATCGTGCGGTCATAGGTCGGCAAACCTCAATCACTCTTCAAAAAACTCATCCGACATCATCAAGGAGCAAAACCATGGACTATCGACGTCTAGGCGCCTCGGGCCTGAAGGTCCCGGCACTCTCGTTCGGCGCTGGAACCTTCGGCGGCTCAGGCCCGCTGTTCGGCGCCTGGGGCAACAGCGATGCGACGGAAGCGCGGCGGCTAATCGATATCTGCCTCGAGGCCGGCGTCAACCTGTTCGATACCGCCGACGTCTATTCGAACGGCGCCTCCGAAGAAGTGCTCGGCGCGGCCATCAAGGGCCGCCGCGACGCGGTACTGATCTCGACCAAGACCTCGCTGCCGATGGGTGATGGACCCAACGATGCCGGCTCCTCCCGTTCGCGTCTCATCAAGGCCGTTGAGGACGCGCTCAGGCGTCTCGGCACTAATTACATCGACCTGCTGCAACTGCATGCTTTCGACGCCGGAACGCCGATCGAGGAGGTGCTGTCGACGCTGGACAGTCTCGTGCGCGCCGGCAAGCTGCGCTATGTCGGCGTGTCCAATTTTTCCGGCTGGCAAGTGATGAAATCACTCGGCCTGGCGGACAAGCATGGCTACCCGCGCTACGTCGCCCATCAGGTCTATTATTCGCTGGTCGGGCGCGACTATGAATGGGAGTTGATGCCGCTCGGTCTCGACCAGGGTGTCGGTGCGCTGGTGTGGAGCCCGCTCGGTTGGGGCCGCCTGACCGGCAAGATCCGCCGCGGCGAGAAGCTGCCGGAAAAAAGCCGGTTGCACGACACCGCGAGCTTCGGGCCGCCGGTCGATGACGAACATCTCTACCGGGTCGTCGATGCGCTCGACACTGTCGCCCAGGAAACCGGCAAGACCGTGCCGCAGATCGCCATCAACTGGTTGCTGCAGCGGCCGACCGTCGCCTCTGTCATTGTCGGCGCGCGCAACGAGCAGCAGCTGCGCCAGAACCTCGGCGCCGTCGGTTGGTCATTGACATCAGACCAGATGAAGAAGCTCGACGCAGCAAGCGAAGTCACCGCGCCCTATCCGTATTTTCCGTATCGTCGTCAGGAAGGCTTTGCCCGGCTCAGCCCGCCCGCGGTTTAACCCCGCTCGACACATCAAATGCCCCGGGGACAGGGCATGTTGAGATTCAGGTCAGGGCGCGCCGAGAATGGTGGCTTCCGAGAACCGGAGCGGAGCGTACTTAAAGTACGTGAGCACCGGAAGCGCAGGAAACCGCCATTCGCAGGCCGGCCTCACCTGAATATCGACATGCCCTAATGCAGCACGAACTCGCCGTCGACTTTGTGCCACTCATTCGGCGCGATCAGCTTCTGGTGCGTATAGCTCACCGAATGCAGCGGGCCATCGAGCTTAGTCTGCCAGAACTCGATGAACCGGATCAGCACCGGAAATTTCGGAGCGATGTCGTAGTCCTGCCAGATGAAGCTCTGCAGCAGATGCGGATGATCGGGAAAATGATAAAGAATCTTGGCCGTGGTCAAGCCATATCCCCTAAGCATCAGGTCCATTTCGGATTGGTCGCGCATTTCGATCCTCTGGGTTGATTCTCCTTTCCTCCCAATGCGAAATTGTGCGCGCTATTTGCTTAATCGTCTATTGATTTTTTGTGGCGTAGACCGGGTTTACTACATAAAAACATGCAGTTAGCAGCGATCCTGCCTGAGTGCTGACAGCAGTGAGACAAGCTTCTGCGGCATCCCGCCGCGCAAATCCCCAATCTTCTATCAAACCGAACGTCTAATGTTGCCGTCACCGCGGAACTGTTAATAATGCGCGCGAATTCGCGGCCGCTTCGCCGTGATGCCGACGGCGGTCAAGCCGGGCGGCCTGGTTTCGGGAGGAAAGTGAAGAAATGTCCGAGGTTCATGTCCATCGCGTCCAACCGGCGTGGAAGAAGAATGCGCTGATCGACAATGACACCTATTTGAAATGGTATGCCGACAGCGTGAAGAACCCGGACAAGTTCTGGGGCAAGCACGGCAAGCGCATCGACTGGTTCAAGCCCTACAGCAAGGTCAAGAACACCTCCTTCGACGGCAAGGTCTCGATCAAATGGTTCGAGGACGGCGAGACCAATGTCTCGTGGAATTGCATCGACCGGCATCTGAAGAAGCGCGGCGACCAGACCGCCATCATCTGGGAAGGCGACAACCCTTACGACGACAGGAAGATCACCTATAACGAGCTCTACGGCCATGTCTGCCGGCTCGCCAATGTGATGAAGAAGCACGGCGTCAAGAAGGGCGACCGCGTCACCATCTACATGCCGATGATCCCGGAAGCCGCCTATGCGATGCTCGCCTGCACGCGCATCGGCGCCATCCATTCGGTGGTCTTCGGCGGCTTCTCTCCGGACGCGCTGGCCGGCCGCATCGACGACTGCAAGTCGACCTTCGTCATCACCGCCGACGAGGGCCTGCGCGGCGGCAAGCCGATCCCGTTGAAGGATAATACCGACAAGGCGATCGAGATCGCCGCCAAGGCCGGAACGAAAGTCGAGAAGGTCGTGGTGGTGCGCCGCACCGGCGGCAAGACCGGCTGGGTGGCCGGACGCGACGTCTGGTACCACGACGAGGTCGCGACGGTTAAGGCGGAATGCAAGCCGGAGAAGATGAAGGCCGAGGACCCGCTGTTCATCCTTTACACGTCGGGTTCGACCGGCAAGCCGAAGGGCGTGCTGCACACCACGGCGGGCTATCTCGTCTATGTCTCGATGACCCACCAACATGTCTTCGACTATCATGACGGCGACATCTACTGGTGCACGGCCGATGTCGGCTGGGTCACCGGCCACAGCTATATCGTCTACGGGCCGCTCGCCAACGGCGCCACCACACTGATGTTCGAAGGCGTGCCGAACTACCCGTCGCAGTCCCGCTTCTGGGAGGTCATCGACAAACACAAGGTCAATATCTTCTACACCGCGCCGACGGCGTTGCGCGCGCTGATGGGCGCCGGCGACGCCCATGTCGCCAGGACGTCGCGAAAGTCGCTGCGTGTGCTCGGCACGGTCGGCGAGCCGATCAATCCGGAGGCCTGGGAGTGGTATTTCAACGTCGTCGGCAACGGCAAGGTGCCGATCGTCGACACATGGTGGCAGACCGAGACGGGCGGCATCCTGATCACGCCTCTGCCCGGCGCCACCCACCTTAAGGCAGGTTCCGCGACGCGGCCGTTCTTCGGCGTGAAGCCGGAACTGGTGGACGGCGACGGCAAGGTGCTGGAAGGTGTTGCCAGCGGCAACCTCTGCATCGCCGATTCATGGCCAGGCCAGATGCGCACCGTCTATGGCGACCACGAGCGTTTCGAACAGACCTATTTTTCGAGCTATAAGGGCAAATACTTTACCGGCGACGGCTGCCGCCGCGACGCCGATGGCTACTACTGGATCACCGGCCGCGTCGACGACGTCATCAATGTCTCCGGCCACCGCATGGGCACGGCCGAGGTCGAATCCGCGCTGGTTTCGCACGAGAAAGTCTCGGAAGCTGCCGTCGTCGGCTATCCGCACGACATCAAGGGCCAGGGCATCTACTGTTACGTCACGCTGATGGCAGGCGAGAAGCCGAGCGAGGAGCTGCGCAAGGAACTTGTCGCCCATGTCCGCAAAGACATCGGCGCCATCGCCACGCCCGACAAGATCCAGTTCGCTCCCGGCCTGCCGAAGACCCGTTCGGGCAAGATCATGCGGCGCATCCTGCGCAAGATCGCCGAGGACGATTTCGCCGCGCTCGGCGATACCTCGACGCTGGCCGATCCGGCGGTCGTCGACGACCTCGTCGCCAACCGGCAAAACAAAAGGGCTTGATGCAGGCAGCAACCGCCACTACGTGCGCAAATCTCGGCGTCTACTGCTTGGTCGACCGGCCGGCCCGTGTCGAGAGATGATGCGGTTCGTTTAGGCGGTGCAGAACATTTGAGATGAGGGCGGGACAGCGCCCCCCTCTGTCCTGCCGGACATCTCCCCCACTTGGGGGGAGATCGGCAGTTCGGGCGCCGCGCCCAGAATACCACGCCGGCGATTGGCGAAAGCCGTGGTGACGGCCAATCTCCCTCCTTGTGGGGGAGATGTCCGGCAGGACAGAGGGGGGCGCGAAGGATCGCGGCAGAACGCAACATGTGTGCTGATCATCGATACAAATCCGCTCGCGTCGGCGGCAGACCGCTTGGACCCCGCGCCCGCTTGGTGACGACGGTCTGGAAAATCTGCGCCGAGGCGCGTTCGAAAGTGATTGAACAGCCGGTGAGATAAAGCAGCCAGAGGCGCGCCTTGGCTTCGCCGACCTCGGCGATCGCTTCTTCGAAGCGTGCGTGCAGGCGCTCGGCCCACAGGCGGCAGGTGCGGGCGTAGTGCTCGCGCAAATTCTCGACATCGTAGACGAGGAAGCCGTGCGCTTCGAGATTGCCGAGCGTCATCCCGATCGTGTCGAGCTCGCCGCCGGGAAAGATGTATTTGATCAGCGCCTTGAATTCCGGGCCTTTGCGCAAGGTCTTCTTGATGCTGCCCTTGTCGCGCCGGGTGATGGCGTGATGCAGATAGATGCCGCCCGGCTTGAGCAGGCGATGGATGGTCGAGAAATAGGCCGCGTGGTTGGCGAGCCCCAGATGCTCGAACATGCCGATCGACGAGATCTTGTCGAAGGAGCCGGACAGCTCGGCGTAGGATTTTATCTCGATGGTGATGCGATCCTCCAGCCCCTCGGCGCGGACGCGCTCGCGGGCTAGCTGGGTCTGGGCTTCCGACAGCGAGACGCCGTGGCCGACGACACCGTAATTTTTCGCGGCATGGATGAGCATGGCTCCCCAGCCGCAGCCGATGTCGAGCAGCCTTTCGCCCGGCTTCAGCCGGAGCTTGCGGCAGATGTGGTCGAGCTTGTCTTTCTGCGCCTGGTCGATTCCGTTGGCGAAATCGGTGAAATAGCCGCAGCTATAGACCATGCGTTCATCGAGGAAGAGGCGGTAGAAGGCGTTCGAAATGTCGTAGTGGTGCTGGATCGCTTGCCTGTTCGACCCGCTGACGAAGGGGTTGCGCCCGGAAAGGTTGGTCCGCGCCGCCATCTGCTTTCTCGAAAACAGCACGGCCGGCAAGTCGCGCAAGATCGCGAGTTTCGGCAATGTCTTTAGCTTCGTCCTGAGCTTGCCTTGCGAAGGCAGGGCGTAGAAATCGAACAGCGATCCGCCTTCCACGTCGATTGTCTTGGAAATCCACATTTCGATCAGCGTCGAAAGGGACGGCCGGCGGATCACCTGCCAGACGATGTCCTGGTCATTGATGGTGAGCACAGGGCCGGTGACCGGCCCGATCCGCTCGCCGGTCCACAGCCTGACCGCGAAACCCGGCTTCAGCGTTTCGATAGCCGTTCGAACAATCCGTGCTGCCTTGTCGGCTGCCTCCATTCCCATCCTCTCATGCTCAGCACGCTGGCGGTCCGGCGCCGACTTTGCCTGTCCGATCGGATAGTCGCAAGCCGCTAGCGACAAGCTCGCACGGCATTTTCACCATGGCGCCTTGCCATTTGCGGATCGACACCCCATCATGAGGGCGTGTTCAACAAATCGAAAGGAGGTGATCCGATGTCGAGTGATTTCGTTTTCCAGAACGTGGCCTCAGCGGATTGCACTTTCGGGAAGCAGTCTTCCCGTTAAGGCGCGAGATGCGCGGCTGGCGACGTAAAACGTCGCCGCCATGGGCCGCGCCATGGACGGAAACACGGAAGGCCGCCGGCTTCGAAAGAAGCGGCGGCCTTTTCCTTGTCCGCAATTCCTTTTCTACGAACGTTCATCCGTCTGTGCGGGGCACTTCAGCGTTTGATGGTGAGTTTCTCGATGTTTCGGGTGATCTCGCTGAAGGCGTCGGTTAGCTCCGGGCCCGTGGCGGCCTCGTAATAGTGTTTCAGCGAAGACGTGTCCGCGGTAGAGCAGTTCTTGAGCACGCTCTTCGCCTGGTCCCTCTCGTTCACCGTCATGGTCGGGTCGTTCAGATCGAAGCCGATCGTGAATACCTCGATCCCATCGCGCTTCATGTTGCCGCAGATGGCTTCGGCATTGCTTCGCGAGGTCTGGCCCTGACCCTGCCAGTTGGGCGCGCCGCGCCCCTTGGCAAAAGCCGTATTGAATAGGCCGTCGGTCATCAGAATGGCGATCTTGGCCACCCTCCTTTTGTCGAAATTGGCGGGACCGGCACCCAGCCCGGCATCGGCTATCGCCGAGCGCCACGATGGCGAAAGCATGTAATAACCCCACTGCGCGGCGATGCCGCCGGCCGTCACGCCTGCAGCGGTGAAATCGTCGATGGTCTTGAGCAGCTTGTCTTCGTCGGCCGTCAGGGGGACGAGCGCGGCCAACGGGCAATTGCGCATATCGTAGTCCCGATTCACTTTGGCCAGATAGGTTTTACCGTTGTTGTCCACGCGCGGCGTGTAAGGCCCGTCAGACGAATAGTCGGCATAGCCATCCTTGTCCTTGCGCTCGGTGGCGCATTCGTCCTCGGCAGGGGTCGCGGAAGAGACCGAGACCGGCGCATCGGTGGGCGGCGGTACCTCTGGCCCATGTTCCGTCTCGACGAAAACCGTGCCGGCCAGACCGCCTGTATTGACGGCTTCGGCGTAGGGAACGATCGCGATGCGTATGCGGGGATCGTTCTCGTCACGGTTCCATTTGAGCAGATCGGTCACGGCCTTCGAAGCCGCAGTTCGCAGGTCGCCAATTTTGTCGGTGTTCTTATACCAGCTGGCCGCCATCGATCCGGTCACGTCGAGCATCATCGCCACTTCGATCTGCTTGTCCGAATAGAGCGCTGTCGTCGACGCTTCGACGCGTTTCACGTCACTCATGCCGAAAAGCGGGAAATAAAATCCGACGTCGACGTGGACGTCCGCCTGGACCGTGTTGGCGGTCCTGTCGACCGTCAGTTTGTCGAGGACGATCTGGTCGGCCTGCAGGATGCCTGCCTCGCTGTTGGCGTCAAGGAACAACTGCACCGATGCGTTGGCGTCGGCCTCCTTGATGACGCCGGTCGTCAGGTCGCGTGCCGTCGAGGTCACCGCCGCATCGACCACGCCTTGCAGGCTCGACTTGGCGTTGTAGAGCTGGGAAACGTTGACGGCAAAGCCGGCGCCCAGCGTCAGAACCGAAGCGACGATGCCGAACAGAACCGCGAAATTTCCGCTGCGATCCCTGGCGAAGCCGCCGATCGCGTCAACAAGACCCCCAAAATGCCGCATGCTTCCGCCTCCATTCGCCGCGACCTCGAAGCCGCGTGAAGGCGCATTGCAGGAATCCGGCCGGATGGCGCCGCCAAGGGACCAACAGCCAACGGCTCATTGTCAAACCGTTGTTTCTGCTTGGTTTGGGAACGCAACAGGGTGAACAACCGGTAAACGACAAGCCGCTGCGGCAGTTTCGTTTACGAAGCGTTTACCAAGATCCCGCCATCTGCCGTGGAGCACAAGAACTCGATCCCGATCCGGCACAGGCCGGCTGTGCCGAAGCGGATCAGGCGTATCAGACCCATAAGACGGCCACAGCTCAGATGACGATTAGAATGGGACGCACGCCGTTCGCCTGCGCTTCTATGCCAGCATCTGCGCGCTGACGGTCCTGTCGACGCCGCGATGGGGCGGGTTGAACAAGTTGCTTTCCTGCTCGTAGGTCCAGACCTTGAACAGCCCAAGCCGGTGCGGGCCGAAACTGTGCAGCAGCGGCACGTCTGTCGCGTCGCGGCCGCGCGCGATGACGATGCGGCCGATCCTCGGCATGTTGTGGCGGGGGTCGAACGTGTACCATTTGCCATCGAGGAACACTTCCAGCCACGCCGAAAAATCCATCGGTGCCGGGTCGAGCGGCACGCCGATGTCGCCGAGATAACCGTTCACATAGCGGGCGGGGATGTTCATGCAGCGGCAGAGCGTGATCGCCAGATGAGCGAAGTCGCGGCAGACGCCGACGCGCTCTTCATGCGCCTGCGCCGCCGTGCGTGTCGGGCGCGCATAGCCGTAGCCGAACGACAGACGGTTGTGGACATAGTCGACGATCGCCTGCACCCGCGCCCAACCGGATGGAACAGGGCCGAAAACCTGCCAGGCCAATCCGCCGAGGTGGTCGGTCTCGCAATAGCGGCTGCCGAGCAGATAGCAGAGCACGTCGTCGGGCAACTCCGCCACCGGCACTTCCCTGGCCAGTAGGTTGACCTCGTCGGCCTCGCCGCTGTCCTCGACGACGGCGTCGTAGAGAATGCGAAAGCCGCCGCCAGGCGCCGTGAAGCGACGGCAGGTGTTGCCATAAAGGTCGTGATAGAGCCTGGTTGGGACGGCCGGCGAGGTCAGCACGCGCGTCTGCCGCTTGATGTCTGCCTGCCGCTCCTTGTGGATCTCGAGCAGCGAAATCACCGGGGTGGCTTCCGCACAGTCGATGGCGATTTCGTAGCCGAGCCGAATCAGCATCGCGGTTCCACCCCTTTTTGAGCATCGCGGAAGACAGTCTGGTGAACGCGAGACGGCTCGCCGTGGTTCCCTGGCATTGTCGAAAACGCGGCCTCGCGCCTTCCCATGCAGCCGACGCGACGTTACGGTCGATCGACAGGCTTTGATCTCTCCGAAACAACCTCCCGGGATAGCAGATGTTCGCAGGCAAAAAATTCGCAGCCTTCCTGTTCGACATGGACGGCACAGTGGTCAATTCGATTGCCGCGGCAGAAAGGGTATGGGCAGATTGGGCACACCGGCAAGGTCTCGACGTTGCTGCATTCCTGCCGACGATCCACGGCGTGCGGGCGATTGAGACCATAGCTCGGCTGGCGCTTCCAGGCGTCGACCCGATGCGCGAAGCCGATGCGCTTCTGAAGGCCGAGGTGGCCGATATCGACGGCATCCTTCCGATCGCCGGCGCCGCGGCGTTTCTGGCGTCGCTGCCGCCCGAGCGCTGGGCCATCGTCACCTCTGCGCCGCGCGAGCTGGCTCTCCTGCGCATCGCGGCCGCCGGCATCCCGCTTCCCGCTGTCCTTGTCGCGGCCGAGGACGTTTCCCACGGCAAGCCGGCGCCCGATTGCTTCCGGCTGGCGGCCGAGCGGCTGGGCGTCGATGCGCGCGACTGCCTCGTTTTCGAAGATGCGCCCGCCGGAATATCGGCGGCCGAGGCGGCAGGTGCTGCGGTCATGGTGATCAGCGCCACGCACCAGCATCCGCTGCAAACGCCGCATGCCGCAATCGCCGGTTACGACGCGATCGGCATCGCTGTTGACGACCGCGGCTGGATCGCCCTCGAGCCGGAGCGCGCCGCCGAGGTCTGCTAAGCCTCAAGTATCAGGGTCGTGCCTAGAAATCGCTGGTCAGGCCCTTGACCTCCCAATCGCCATAGCGGCCGGGCTCCTTGCCGCCACGACCGCCGATCTCCCGGGGCATCGCGGCTTCCTGCTGGCGGTAGTGTTCGCGCCGTGCTTCCGCTTCCGCCAAGGCGCGGCGGGCTGCCGGCGTCAGCGTCTTTTGCAGCGCACTGTGACCGGGGCCGGCATTTGTATTACCGGTTTTGCCTGTTTTACTGGTTTCGTCGATCATGCGATATTCCCGGATTGAAACAGGGCCAAGCGTTTCCCATCATATAGCGATGAGCCGACAAGGATCGACCCCTTTTACGCAGCGCCGGCAGAAACGGAGCAGACGATGAACACACTTCGCACCGCCATGCTTTTGGCCGCGATGACCGCGCTGTTCATGGGCGTCGGCTATCTGATCGGCGGATCGGGCGGCATGGTGATCGCCTTGCTGATTGCCGCCGGCATGAACCTGTTCAGCTATTGGAACGCCGACAAGATGGTGCTGTCGATGCACCGCGCGGTCGAGGTCGACGAAAGGAATGCGCCGGAATATTACGCCATCGTGCAGAGCCTCGCCAGTCAGGCCGGCCTGCCGATGCCGAAAACCTATCTGATCGACAACCCGCAGCCCAACGCCTTCGCCACCGGCCGCAACCCGCAGAACGCCGCGGTCGCCGCCACCACCGGACTGTTGCAGCAACTGTCGCCTGAAGAAGTCGCCGCGGTGATGGCGCACGAGCTCGCCCATGTGCAGCACCGCGACACGCTGACCATGACGATCGTCGCCACGCTTGCCGGCGCGATCTCGATGCTCGGCAATTTCGCCTTCTTTTTCGGCGGCAACCGCGACAGCAACAATCCCTTCGGCTTTGTCGGCGTGCTGGTGGCGATGATCGTGGCGCCCTTCGCCGCCATGATCGTGCAGATGGCGGTCAGCCGCACCCGCGAATACGAGGCCGACCGGCGCGGCGCCGAAATAGCCGGAAACCCGCTTTGGCTTGCCTCGGCCCTTGACAAGATCGCCCGTGGCGCCGAACGCATCCGCAACCCGGATGCCGAGCGCAATCCGGCGACCGCCCACCTCTTCATCATCAATCCTCTTTCCGGCGAGCGCATGGACAGCCTGTTTTCCACCCACCCGAACACCGATAACCGCATCGCAGCCCTGCAGGCGATGGCGCGGGACATGGCGATTGGTGGCGTATCCGCCCCGTCGCGGCCGCAAGCTCCAATTCCAGAGCAGGCCGGTGAGCAGCAGCCTTCGGGCCCGTGGGAGAAGGCAGCTCAGCAGCCTGAGCAGCCGCCGGCGCAACCGGCCCGGCCGAAATCCAATCCCTGGGGCCGCAATCCGACCGGACCCAAGGGTCCGTGGTCGTGAGCGAAGCGAAACGCCGGCACCGAATTTCAGGCGATCATGAAAACAATGCGGTGAGCCCCGGCGAGCCCGTTGCCGGCCTTGCCGCGCGCAAGGCGGCCGCACGGCTGCTTGCTGCCGTCATCGACGCGAGGACGCCGCTTGACGGGCTGACAGACCATGAGAACGGCCATCCGCAATACAAGGCGCTGGATCTGCGCGACCGGGCGCTGGTGCGCGCCATACTGGTCACCGCGCTGCGCTTCCGCATGACCATATCGGGGCTGCTGGCCCGCCGCCTGGAAAAGCCGCTGCCGCCCAATGCCACCGCGCTTTCGCATATTCTGCATGTGGCGGCTGCACAGATCCTGTTCCTCGACATTCCCGACAGCGCCGCCGTCGACCTTGCCGTGACCCACGCCAAGTCCGATCCGCGCACGGTGCGCTTCTCTGGTCTCGTCAACGGCGTGCTGCGCACGCTGGCGCGGTCCAAGCAGGCCGAGCTGGCTGCAGCGCTTGCCGCCACCGATGAAGCGCCGAAATGGTTTTCCGACCGGCTGAAGGCCGCCTATGGCGTCGACAAGGCCAGGCAGATTCTCGCCGCTCATCGGCACGAGGCGCCGGTCGATTTCACCGTCAAGTCCGATCCCGCGTTGTGGGCCGAGCGGCTTGGCGGCATCGCGCTGCCGACTGGCACAGTGCGGGTGGAAAAGCTCAGCGCCTCCGTCACCGAGTTGCCAGGCTTCGAAGATGGCGCCTGGTGGGTTCAGGATGCCGCGGCAAGCCTTCCGGCCCGGCTCTTCGGCGACATAAAGGGTTTGCGCGTCGCCGATCTCTGTGCCGCCCCAGGCGGCAAGACCGCCCAGCTGATACTTGGCGGCGCCAAGGTCACCGCGATCGATTCCTCAAAAAACCGGTTGGCGCGGCTCTCGCAGAATCTCGAGCGGCTCGGCCTGTCCGCAGAGATCGTTCAGGCCGATCTGCTCAAATATGAGCCGAAGGAACTGTTCGACGCCGTCCTCCTCGACGCGCCCTGCTCTTCGACCGGCACGGTGCGGCGGCATCCCGACGTGCCTTGGACGAAGACCGCGGCCGACGTCGAAAAGCTCGCCGATCTGCAGCGAAGGCTACTCGCCCGCGCCGTCACCCTGGTCAGGCCCGGCGGGCGCATCGTCTTTTCCAACTGTTCGCTCGACCCGCTCGAAGGCGAGGCGCTTCACCGCGCGTTCCTCGCCGGGACGGCTGATATCGTCGACGATCCGCTCCGCCCGGGAGAGATCGCCGGCATCGATCCGTTCCTGACGCCGCAAGGCACGCTGCGCACCACGCCCGCCGATCTCGATCTCGGCTCACCGGAACGGTCCGGCCTAGACGGCTTCTTCGCCGCCCGGATGCGCAGAGCCGGCTAATGCTAAAAATTTGACGACTATTTTAGGGAGAATCCTGCAGAAAACAGGCTGAACTCCAAGGGTTCCATTGAATTCGCCTTCGCATAAGTTCTTGAATCATATAATCTTGTCTTCGGGTTGAGGCGATGAGGAGGGCTTTTGGCGATCGCTGCCGGCAGCACGACACGTCTATGGACGCTTGTCGCGAAGGAGTTTTGGCGCAAGACGCGCCGGCGCCTGCGCGCCGGGCCAGTCTATCGCTGGCGCTACTCCGGCCGCACGCCGGAACGCGTTTTGATCGCTCCGCCGGACCTGCGCCTGGCCGACCCCCAGATCGCGCTGGAGATCTACTATGGCCGCTATCCGCTGTCGGGACATCTGGTCGAGACTGGCGGCAAATCGCCCTTCCAGATCGCCGTGCCCAATCCCGGATGGCAAAAGGCCCTGCACGGTTTTCGCTGGCTGCGCCACATGCGTGCCGCCGGCACCGAGCTTGCCGCCGCCAACGCGCGCGCGCTGGTCTCCGACTGGATCACTATCCACGGCAGCCAAATTTCCGGTGTCGCCTGGGAGCCCGGCACGACGGCCAAGCGCGTCATCGCCTGGCTGCAGCATTCCTCGGTGGTGCTGCAGGGCGCTGAATTTCCCTTTTACCGGGCATTCCTGAAATCGCTGGCCGTGCAGATCCGCTATCTCAGGGCGATGGCACGCGAGATGCCGGACGGCAAGGACAGGCTGCGCGCCCGCATCGCGCTTGCCTTTGCCGCTTTGTCGCTACCGGCGCCGGCATCGGCTTTGCGCGGCGCGACCCGCAACCTGGCCGAAGAGCTTGACCGTCAGATTCTGCCGGATGGCGGCCATATTTCCCGCAATCCGATGACCGTGCTTGAAATCCTCGCCGACCTTCTGCCGTTGCGCCAGACTTATGCCAATCAAGCCGAGACGCCGCCGGCGGCGCTGATGGGCGCCATCGACCGTATGCTGCCAGCGCTGCGCTTCTTTCGCCACCAGGACGGCAGCCTCGCCCGCTTCAACGGCATGGGCGCGACCATCCACGACCGCATCGCCACCATTCTGCGCCACGACGACACCGCCGGCGCGCCGTTGCTGCACGCGCCACATTCGGGCTACGAACGCCTCTCCATGGGCGGCGTCACCGTGGTCGCCGATACCGGCCTGCCACCGCCCATCGACGTTTCCAACGCGGCGCACGCCGGATGCCTGGCCTTCGAGCTGTCGTCTGGCCGCCAGCATTATGTCGTCAACGCTGGCGTCGACACCTATGGCGCCGCCGAATTCAGGCCGCTTGCCCGCGCCACGGCCGCCCACTCGACCGCCACCATCAACGACACCTCGTCGGCGCGTTTCAGCCATTCGCTGCGCGTCAACGATCTCCTCGGCACGCCGTTGATCGGCGGCCCGCAGCATGTGCCTTGCAAACGCACCGACCAGCCGGGCAGCCAGGGTTTCCTGGCCCGTCACGACGGCTATGTCGCGCGCTTCGGCTTGCTGCATGAGCGCGAGCTGAAATTGTCGACGAACGGCAACGTGCTCGCCGGCAGGGACCGTTTTCAGCGGCCCGGCAATGCCGCGATCCGCAACAATGGCCGCGATTTCGTCACGGTGCGCTTCCACATCCATCCCGACATAGGCATGCTTCAGGACGAGCACGACCGCCTGGTGCTGGCCGCTGACCAGGCCGACACCTGGGTGTTCACCTGTACCGAGGTGGCGCCCGAGGTCGAGGAATCCATCTATTTCGCCGGCCTTGGCGGCCCGCGCCGCAGCCGGCAGATCGTGCTGGCCTTTAGGGCGTCGGAGGTTTCCGAAGTCCATTGGCAACTGACGCGAACGGTCATCGCCGGTCATCCGGAAAAAAGCTGAGACTGCGGCTAGCCTCGCAGTTTGATTTCCAGGTCTCATGTGCTACGGCGCGCAGACACTTTCCCAACCAGCCGTGAAAGGCCGCCAGCCCATGGCCGTCGCCGCCAAGAACATTCCCGCGCCCGATCTCGTTCCCGTGCGTCGCGCGCTGCTCTCCGTTTTCGACAAGACCGGGCTCCTCGATCTCGCGCGGGCGCTGGCCGCGGCCGGTGTCGAGCTGGTCTCCACCGGCGGCACGGCGAAGGCGATCGCTGAGGCAGGCATGGCCGTCCGCGACGTCTCTGAGCTTACCGGCTTTCCAGAGATCATGGACGGCCGCGTCAAGACGCTGCATCCGTCGGTGCATGGCGCGCTGCTTGGCGTGCGCGACGATCCCGAACACGCGGCGGCGATGCGCGATCATGGCATCGAGCCTATCGATCTCGTCGTCTCCAATCTCTACCCTTTCGAGGATGTCCGCCGCTCCGGCGCCGCTTACGCCTCGATTGTCGAGAACATCGACATAGGCGGCCCGGCGATGATCCGCGCTTCGGCCAAGAACCACGCTTATGTCGCCATCGTCACCGATCCCGAGGACTATGCCTCGGTGCTCAACGCTCTGGAGATGAATTTCGGCTCGCTCTCGCTGGATTTCCGCAAGAAGCTGGCGGCCAAGGCCTTTGCCCGCACTGCCAGCTATGATGCGGCGATCTCCGGCTGGTTCGCCGAGGCGCTGGAGATCGAGCATCCCACCTGGCGTGCCTTCGGCGGCAGGCTGGACCAGGTGATGCGCTACGGCGAGAACCCGCATCAGGGCGCCGGCTTCTACATCGATGGCGACAAGCGGCCGGGCGTCGCGACGGCGCGCCAGCTTCAGGGCAAGCAGCTTTCCTACAACAACATCAACGACACCGACGCCGCCTTCGAGCTGGTCGGCGAGTTCGATCCGGCCCGCTCCGCCACCGTCGCCATCATCAAGCATGCCAACCCGTGCGGCGTCGCCGAGGGCACTTCGCTGAAGGCGGCCTACGCCAAGGCGCTTGCCTGCGATCCGGTCTCGGCCTTTGGCGGCATTGTCGCGATGAACCGTATTCTCGATGCCGAGGCCGCCGAGGAGATCGTGAAAACCTTCACCGAGGTCATCATCGCGCCGGGCGCCTCGGAAGAAGCTATCCGCATCGTCGCCGCCAAGAAGAATCTACGCTTGCTTGTCACCGGCGGCCTGCCCGATCCGCGCTCGGCCGGCACCACCGTGAAATCCGTTTCCGGCGGATTGCTCGTCCAGGGCCGCGACAATGCGGTGGTCGATGATCTGGACCTGAAAGTGGTGACCAGGCGCGCGCCGACGCCGGCCGAAATGGCCGATCTCAAATTCGCCTTCCGCGTCGCAAAGCACGTCAAGTCGAACGCCATCGTCTATGTCAGAGAGGGCGCCACCGTCGGCATCGGCGCCGGCCAGATGAGCCGGGTCGATTCCTCGCGCATCGCGGCGCGCAAAGCGCTCGACGCAGCCGAGGCTGCCGGCATGGCCGAGCCGCTGACCAAAGGGTCTGTCGTCGCCTCCGATGCCTTCTTCCCCTTCGCCGACGGGCTCCTGTCAGCGATCGAAGCCGGCGCCACCGCCGTCATCCAGCCGGGCGGCTCAATGCGCGACGACGATGTCATCGCCGCCGCCGACGCGCACGGCATCGCCATGGTGTTTACGGGCGTCAGGCATTTCCGGCATTGAGCCCTTCTTCCCTTCTGGGAGAAGGTGGCCGAGCGAAGCTCGGTCGGATGAGGGGTGCTGGCAGGATCGCTGCGACGAAGACGTAAGCGATTCAAATCCCTTGATGTTTCACGTTGAGTTTCTTCCAACACCCCTCATCCGTCTCGGCGCTACGCGCCGATCCACCTTCTCCCACAAGGGGAGAAGGGAAAGGCGCCCCTACTCCGCCGGCTGGTCTGCCGGATACGGCGTGCGGATCAGGATCGCCAGGCCGACGCCGAGGAACAGGATGATAGCCGCCATGCCGAGCCGATCCGAGCCGCTGACCAAACCGATCGTTGCCACCATGAACGGCGCCAAAAAACTGGTCGCCCGCCCGGCCAGCGCGTAGATGCCGAAATAGCGGCCCGACTCTGCCGCGGTAACGCTACGCGCCATGTAGGACCGCGACGACGCCTGCACCGGCCCGAAGGCCAGCCCGATCAAGAGCCCGTAAAGGATGTAGGCTTTCTCCGCTGCCGTGCCGAACAGGCCGCCCGAATCGGCAGTAGAGAGCTGTATGAGGCCGAGCAGCGTGAAGCCCGGCCCAGTCGACACAATGCCAATCGTGGCGACGCTGAGCAATACAAGTGAAATCATCACAATGGCTTTGGAGCCGATCGCCACGTCGAGGCGTGCGGCAACCAGGCAGCCGACGATGGCGACGACGTTGAGGATGATGCCGAACAGGCCGACCTCAGTGATCGACCAGTGGAACATCTTCGCGGCAAAGGGTGCGCCCAGCGCGAGTAGCGCGTTGACGCCGTCCTGATAGATCATGCGCGCGACGAGGAAGCGGAAGATACCGCTGCGCTGACGTACCTCGGCCAGCGTCGATTTCAATTCCGACAGGCCTTCGCGCACAGCAGGCCTGATTGGAAGGCCTTTGACGGCGTCGGGTGTGAAGAAGAACATCGGCAGGATGAATAGAAAATACCAAGCCGCCGACAGTGGCCCGGTGGCGCGCGCGTCCTCGCCGAGCTTCGGATCGAGGCCGAAGAGCGGGTCGAGGCCGATGATCGTCTTGCCGGTCTCCGGCGAACCCGCCATGAAGGCGACGACGAAGATCAGCGCGATCATGCCGCCGAGATAACCAAGACCCCAGGCCATGTTTGAGATTCGGCCGATTTCGCTCTTGGGCACCAGGCGCGGCATCATCGAATCGTTGAAAACGGTCGAGAATTCCGCCGCGACCGAAGCCAGCGAAAACAAAGCCGCGATTAGGAACAGATTTGAGCCCGGCGCGGCGAACCATAGCAGGCAAAGACTGGTGATCTTGACCGCCGCGAAGAACGCGATCCACGGCTTTCGCGGGCCGGTCTGGTCGGCGATCGATCCGAGGATCGGCGACAGCACGGCGATGGCCAGACCCGCCGCGGCGATACCGTAACCCCACACCGCCAGGCCCGTGGCCGGATCGCTCGCCATGCGCGAAACGAAATAGGGTCCGAAGATGAAGGTGGTGATGACCGTGAAGAACGGCTGCGCCGCCCAGTCGAACAGCATCCACCCCCAGATGCCGCGTCCCGATGCCCGCTGCACTGCTATTTCGGCCATATCCCCTCCCGCAAACGGCGCCCCGGAGCGGTCGCCGCTTCGCTCTATAGCGCAGTTTTTGCCGGCAATCCCGCGCGATGTGGAAGACTTCTCACATCCCCGTCAGATCGCTGATCAGGCCCGATGCCACCGACAACCGCGACACGGTGATGTCGCCGCCCTCGGTCAGCGCCTGCAGCCGCTCGCGGATACGCGCGACCCGTTCCCCGCCCACCTCCAGCCATGCCGCCACCGGGTCCGCCGCCTCGGCATGACCGGTCAGCGCCGCCACCGCGATGCCGCGCCTGGCCGCGCCGATCGTGTCGGTGGCGCGGGAGAGAGCCAATTGATCGTAGTAGTCGGATGGCGCGATCGAGCGCGCTGCGTCCTCGACACGCGGAATGCGGAACGCATCGCTGACAGCGAAAAACGCCTTCGCGGCGACGACGATGTCGGCATTCGCCGTTCGGGCCGTCAGCGCGATGTCAGGGACGACGCCTGCCACATCGGTCAGCGCCAGTTGTTCGGCAAGCCTTTCGGGCGCGCCGCCCTTGGCTAGACCATGCCGCCGCTCCTCGATCCACTCGCGCGAGAAGGCCGGCAGCAGCGAAACGAGCTTCGGCTCCAGTGCCTTGCGCGCGTCCTGCAATTCGGCGATCCTTTGGCCGAGCGGTGCGGTGCCGGTATCGTTCTTGAGATACCAGCCGCTGGCCACATAGATAAGCCGGCTAACGGTCTGATAGAGGTCGAGCTGCACCTGTCCGTCGATCTGATTGTCGAGCGCGTCGATCTGGCGATAGAGCGCCGGCAATCCGAAGCCGTCGCGCACCAAGGCGAAGGTCCGGACCACGTCGGCCGCGCTGCGGCCGGTCGCTTCCTGCAGCCTGTTGACGAAGGATGGGCCGCCACGATTGACCAGGTCGTTGGCGACGACACGGGCGATGATTTCGCGACGCAGGCGATGGCCGTGGATCTCGGCCGCGTATTTCTTCGCCATACGGTCCGGAAAATAACCCATCAGGTCACGGTCGAAATGCAGATCGTCCGGCACGTCGCTGGCGACGATGTCGGAAAACAGCACGATCTTGGCATAGGCCAACAGCACGCCGAGCTCGGCCCTGGTCAACGGCTCACCGCGCGCCTCACGCTCGGCAAGAGCTGCCGGCGACGGCAGCGTCTCCACCGCGCGGTCGAGCAGGCCGCGCGCCTCGAGCGCTGCCATGAAGCGGCTCTGATGGGCCATGTCGGCGAGGCCGCGCTTGCGGGCAAGGGACAGCGCCAGCGTCTGCTCGTAATTGTTGGACAGCACCAGCGCGCTTACCTCGTCGGTCATCTCGGCAAGCAGCTTGTTGCGCACCGGGCGGGTAAGCGCCCCCTTGCGCATGGCGGAAGCCAGCGCGATCTTGATGTTGACCTCGACATCGGAGCAGTTGACGCCGCCCGAATTGTCGATGGCGTCGGAATTGCAGCGCCCGCCATTCAGCCCGAACTCGATGCGGGCCCGCTGCGTCACGCCGAGATTGGCGCCCTCGCCGATGACCTTGGCGCACACGTCGAGCGCGGTCACCCGAATAGCATCGTTGGCGCGATCGCCGACATCCTGGTTGGTTTCCGTCGATGCCCTCAGATACGTGCCGATGCCGCCGAACCATAAAAGGTCGACCGGCGCCTTGAGGATGGCGTTCATGATCTCGACCGGCGAGGCGGTCGTCTTGCCGAGACCGATCGCCGCGGCTGCGGCCGGCGGCAGCGTGATCGACTTCTGGCTGCGCGAGACGATGACGCCGCCTTCGGACAGTTTTGTCTTGTCGTAGTCCTGCCAGCTCGAACGAGCGAGCGCGAACATGCGCCGGCGCTCGGCCATCGAAGCCGCCATGTCGGGATCGGGATCAATGAAGATGTCGCGATGGTCGAAGGCGGCGATCAGCCGGGTCTTCTCGGACAGGAGCATGCCGTTGCCGAACACGTCGCCCGACATGTCGCCGACGCCGACAACGGTGAAGGGTGTGGTCTGGATATCGCGGTTCATCTCGCGGAAATGCCGCTTGACCGCTTCCCAGGCGCCCTTGGCGGTGATGCCCATCTTTTTATGGTCGTAGCCGGCCGAGCCGCCGCTGGCGAAGGCGTCGTCGAGCCAGAAGCCATGCTTCTCGCTGATGGCATTGGCGGTGTCGGAGAAGGTCGCCGTGCCCTTGTCGGCGGCGACGACGAAATAGGGATCGTCCTCGTCGCGCCTGATCACACCGGCAGGCGGGATAACCTCGTCGATGCCGATATTGTCGGTGATCGACAACAGGCTGGAGACGTAATTCTTGTAGGCGGACGCGCCGGCTTCGAAGATGGCGTCGCGGCCGGCGCCCATCGGCAACTTCTTCGGATAGAAGCCGCCCTTGGCGCCAACCGGCACGATTACCGCATTCTTGACCTGCTGCGCCTTGACCAAGCCGAGCACCTCGGTGCGATAGTCCTGGGCGCGGTCCGACCAACGCAGACCGCCGCGGGCGACCGGGCCGAAGCGCAGGTGCACGCCCTCGACCTCGGAACCGTAGACGAAGATCTCCCGCCACGGCCGCGGCGCCGGCAGGCCGTCGACCGCCTGCGAATCGAGCTTGATCGCCAGCGACTGGCCCTTCTCTTTCATATCGGGGACGAAATGATTGGTGCGTAGCGAGGCTTCGATCAGGTTGAGGTAGCGACGGATGATGGTGTCGTCATCGATGTTGGGAACCTCCTCCAACGCATCCCTGATCTTGGCCTTGAGGTGCTTGGCCGCGACCAACCCTTCCGTCTCGGCGGTCGGTCCGAGGCGGGTAACGAACAGCTCGTGCAGGCCACGCGCGATTTCCGGATAGCGGTTGAGCGCGGCGGCAATGAAATCCTGGCTCTGCGGGATCCCGGCCTGCTGCAGATAGCGGCCATAGGCACGCAGGATGGTGACCTCGCCCGACCACAGGCCGGCGGTCTGGGCAAGGCCGTTATAGCCGTCATTGTCGATGTCGCCGCGCCAGACGGAAAGGAACGCGTCCTCGAACAGCGCGCCGCGGTCGCCAAGGTCGATCGGCTTGCCGTAGCTGTTTTCGAGTTCCATGTCGTGGATGAAGACCATGCCCGGCTGATCACTATTGATCATGCCCGGCTGATCACTATTGATCATGCCGGAAGCATCGTCGCCGACCTCGAAGGTGCGCTCGCTGATAACGCGGAAACCGATGTTCTCCAGCACCGGCACCCGTCGCGACAGCGCCACCGGGCTGCCATGGTGATAGATCTTCAGCGCCGCCTGATGCGGTTCCTGAGCGGCATGACGGTAGTAGTCGATGGCGATCGGATTGGCCGCGCTGATCCTGGCGATGCGTCCGGCATCGGCCAACGCCTCAGCCGGCGAGAAGCTGTCGCGATAGCTTCCCGAGAAGCGCGCGGCGATCGCCGTGAGCGTCGCATCGGCGCCGGTCTCGGCCGCGGTCTCGCGCAGAATGTCGTCCCAGGTCCGCACGATGGCGCGGATCGCTGCCTCGATCGTCGCCTGGTCGACCTTCGGCGTTCTGCCGCCGGAACGGCCGATGATGAAATGGACGCGCGCCAGTCCGCCTTCCGGAAAGGCGGGATAGTAGGCCGACAGCCGGCCTTCGAACACCGTCTTCAGATAGGTGCCGATCTTCTCGCGCACGATGCTGTCGTAGCGGTCGCGCGGCACGAAGACGAGGATCGAGACGAAGCGGTCGAACTGATCGACGCGCACCAGCGCTCTGACGCGCGGCCGCTCGATCAGCCCCAGAAGCGCTTCGGCGTGCTTGCGCAGGACCGGCACCGGAACCTGGAACAGCTCGTCGCGCGGATAGCTCTCCAGCACGTTGATCAGTGCCTTGCCGGAGTGATCTTCAGGGTTGAAACCGGATTTGGCGATGATGGTTTCGGCTTTCGACCTGAGATAGGGGATTTTCATCACCGAGCGCGTATAGGCCGTCGAGGTGAACAGGCCGACGATGCGCAGCTCGCCCGAGAGCACGCCCTTGGCGGTGTAGGTCTTGACGCCGATGTAATCGAGATAGATGCGGCGGTGCACCGATGATTTGGCGTTGGCCTTGGTGACGATCAGCGGTTCCGGCCCATGCAGGAAGGCGCGGATTTCCGGCGTCGTCGTCACCGCTTCGGTGCCGCGCCGCAGCACCAGCACGTCGGGATCGGAGAGGATGCCGAGGCCAGGCTTTTCGGTGCGCTCCAGCGTGCCGCTCTTCTCGCCGCCGGTGTATTTGAACTCGCGCATGCCGAGAAAGGTGAAGTTGTCGTCGCGCAACCATTCGAGGAGGGCGATCGCTTCGGTGACGTGGGCCTTGTCGAGCGGCACCGGAGCGTAGCGGAACTCCGAGATTGCCTGGTCGAGGCGGGCCAGCATCGGCTTCCAGTCGGTGACAGCGGCGCGCACCTGGTCCAATATTTTCTTCAGCCGTCCGGCCAATGCCTCGGCCTGCTCGGCCGAAAGACGGCCGATATGGACGTGGATGACGCTCAAGCGTTCATGGCTGTGATCGCCCTTGGCAAAGCCACCATCGCCGAGGATTTCGTCGACGCCGCTCTTGCCGTGCCTGACGACGATGACCGGATGGGTAACCAGCAGCGGCTCGCCAGCGCTCTCGGAGATCTCGCCGAGGATGGAATCGAACAGGAACGGCATGTTGTCGTTGACGACGGTGATCACGGTCATCGGCCTGCCCTGGCGGACGACACCGGAATCGACCTCTATGGCGACGACGCAATCGCCCTTTTTGTGCCTGGCGACGGCGCGGCCGGCGAGATCGGCGGCGCGCTCGAGGTCGGCGACATCATAGGCGGCGACATCTTCGGCCGGCGCGCGGGCCAGCAGGTAATCGGCAAGCCTGCCGGGCTTTTCGCTGCCCTTGGCCGTGCTCAACTTTTTCAACTGGCTTGCGGATTTCAGGCCGGCCATGTCGCTAATCCCTCCCGTCATATGTTTTGCAACTATGGTAGCAGATGACCGGTACTTGGCGACAAAGGTTTGACGGCTTGCGACGAAATGTCGGAATTCGCCGGTGGGTCACCGAAAATAAGGAGAAAATCCGCCATGACTGACAAAATCACTGCACTCGATCTCGCACCCGCGGAGCGGAGCGAAGCGACAAAAGCCTATTTCGCCAAATGCGAGGAGAAGCTCGGCCTCGTTCCCAATGTGCTTTTGGCCTACGCCTTCGACGAGACGAAGCTGCGTGCCTTCACCGACATGTACAACGAGTTGATGCTGGGCCAATCCGGCCTGTCGAAGCTGGAGCGCGAGATGATCGCTGTGGCCGTCTCCTCCATCAACCACTGCTATTATTGCCTCGCCGCCCATGGCGCGGCGGTGCGCCAGCTTTCAGGGGACCCGGCCTTCGGCGAGATGATGGTGATGAATTTCCGCGCCGCCGATCTTTCCGCGAGACAGAAGGCGATGCTCGAATTCGCGGTGAAGCTGACCGAGCAGCCGGCGAAGATCGTCGAAGCCGACCGGGCAGCGCTGCGTGAAGCTGGCTTTTCCGACCGCGACATCTGGGACATCGCCTCGACCGCCGCCTTCTTCAACATGTCGAACCGGGTGGCAGCGGCAGTCGACATGCGGCCGAACGATGAATACCACGCGATGGCGCGGTGATGTGCGAGTCATCTGTATATTAGCTATCGCGCATTCTCGTTGCGTCTTTGCCGGTTTGGTCCGATGATCGCTCCTGCGGCGTGACCGCATGCCGGTTCGATGCCGCGATCAAGGGAGGAGACCATGGCGAAGTTTCTCTACGTCTATCACGGCTCGGGCAAGATGCCGACCGACGAGGCCGAGCGGAAAGCAGCGATGGATGCCTGGAACGGCTGGTACGGCAAGCTTGGCTCGGCCGTTGTCGACGGCGGCAATCCGGTCGGCATGTCGAAGACCGTGCTGCCCGGCGGCAAGGTCGAGAACAATGGCGGCAGCAATCCGACCGCCGGCTATACAATCATCGAAGCGAAAGACATCGACGATGCCGTCGCCAAAGCCAAGGATTGTCCTATCCTGACGGACCCGGGTTTCAGCGTCGAGATCGCGCCGATCATCGAAATGAGTTGACGCGCCGGCTCAGGACCGCGCCGCGATCGCCGCCGCAGCGCCGGCCATGGTGCCAGCGCTGACGCGGTTGGCGATCTTCATCGCCCGCTTGCTCTTCAACAGCTTTCGCGCCTGCGCCGCCGCGAGCACCCAGGCGAGATCGATGGCGACCAGAACCACGGCCATGGTCAGCGTCAGCTCGACCCAGCCGACGACCGTCACCGAGGCGAGATCGATGATGGTCGGCAGCAGCGCCAGATAGAACATCATGATCTTGGGATTGCCGAGTGTCACCGCCATCCCGGCAAAGAACAGTTTGATGGCCGACTCCTCGCGCGGCATCTCGCCCTCACGCGCCTCGACCGGGGCAGTCCACATCTTCCAGGCGAGGTAGGCGAGATAGGCGACGCCGACCCATTTCAGCACGACGAAGGCAAGATGGAAGGTCTGCGCCACCACCGCCAGTCCGAACACCGCCAGCGACAGCCAGATGCCCTCACCGATCCACATGGCGAGCAGGAACGGGAACACGTCGCGAAAGCCCTTTGCGATGACCCGCGCCACCAGAGCGGCAATCGACGGGCCGGGCGAGCCAGCGGCGACGAAAAGGGCGGCGGCGAAGATCAGAAGCGAGGTGAAGTGCATGACCGGGATCTTTGCTTGGGACGTTGATTGCTCGATATTAGCGCAAGTGCCCCCGCGGCGGTAGCATCGATAATAGAAGGGGCTTGTCGACCCGACGCGTCGCAGCTAGAAGTTTCGTCCCGACACATTTTTGAGCTTCACTTTGCCTACGTAACCGCCGGTCTCGTCAACTCCCCCGACACAATGCATGGCGCCGCTTTTCGCGGCGTCTGTTTCATATCATGTGTTCCTCAGGGTGGCGGTTCGAGACCGGTTTGGCACTGCTGAACCGCTGTCGCGCACAATCACCCGCGACACCTGATTTCCGACCACCGCAGCCTCTCGCCACGCCGTGCCCGCATGGGCATCTCGACATCGCCGATCTGACGAACTTCCCGACGGGAAGGGCTTTTCGGCATGTTCTCGATACTGCGTATCCGCTGGGCGATCGCACCCAAAACCGCGCCTCGACCTCACATCAACTGCAATCGCTGCAGTGGCCTGAAGGCGTACCACAGCAGCGGGAAATTCCGCGTCAACGCCAATGGCAAACGCATCGATGCGTGGTTGATCTACCGCTGCGTCGATTGCGACAATTCCTGGAATTTCGGCATTCTGGAGCGATGCTATCGCCGCAACATTGAGCCTGCGCTGCTGCAGGCGCTCGAAAGCAACGACCCGGCCCTGGCGCGTCGCCATGCCTTCGATATTGTCGCACTGCGAAGCAGGATCGGGCGCGTCGAGGAATTTCCCGAAGCCGCCGTTCATAAGGAGGTGCTTGGGGACAGACCGGAAAACACCACCGCTCTCGAACTCCAGCTCGGGCTGGAGATGCCGACAGCGCTGCGGCTCGACCGGTTGC
>NZ_RZTI01000085.1:0-26737 GCF_003997275.1 Mesorhizobium sp. M6A.T.Ce.TU.002.03.1.1 | reverse complement strand
TGTTCGGATCGGCGCCCAGTCCAGTTCCTTCGATACTAGGTCGAAAATCGTCTCATCCGACGCCGCCAGACCGTCCGCCAGACTCAACTGACCCAAAACACGATCCGCCATCCCGAATCTCCCTGCTCCAACCTTCACCACAGAATCACCGTTCGGCTTCTGTGCAAAGGTCTCCTTGTGGGAGAAGGTGGCCGAGCGAAGCTCGGTCGGATGAGGGGTGTTCCAGGGAACGCGAACGCCTCATTCCTTCCAACACCCCTCAACCGTCTCGGCGCTGCGCGCCGATCCACCTTCTCCCACAAGGGGAGAAGGGAACAGGCTCCCTAAACCAGCGGCTTCAGCGCCACCCACACAGCGCCGCCGATCAGGCCAAGGAAGACCAGCCAGCCGACCTGGTTGTTCGACCTGAACAGAAGCATGCACTGGTCCGGATCGTCGATGTCCAGCATGGCGATCTGCCTCGTCATATGGGCGCCGGCGGCGACCAGCCCAGCCAGCGCCGGCACTGGCGCCTGTGCCGACGCGAAGGCGATGGCGAAGCAGACCAGCGCCCCGCCATAGAGCCCGACGAGCCAGGCCTTGGTGTTGTCGCCGAACAGGCGTGCGGTCGAGCGCACGCCGACGATGGCGTCGTCTTCTTTGTCCTGATGCGCATAGATCGTGTCGTAGCCGATCACCCACAGGATGGAGCCGATATAGAGCATGACGGCCGGGCCATCGAGATCGCCGAACTCGACCGCCCATCCCATCAGCGCACCCCAGGAAAAGGCAAGGCCGAGAACCAGTTGCGGCCAATTGGTAAATCGCTTCATGAATGGATAAACAGCAACGATGGCAAGCGAGCAGATGCCGAGCAGGATGGCGAAGCTGTTGAATTGCAAAAGCACAGCGAGGCCGGCCAATGCCTGGATGACGAGAAACGCCCAGGCCTGCCGGCGTGTGACCTTTCCCGCCGGCAGCGGCCGCGAACGCGTGCGCTCCACCTGGTTGTCGATGTCCTGGTCGACCAGGTCGTTATAGGTGCAGCCGGCGCCGCGCATGGCGATGGCACCGATCAGGAACAGCACGAGATACCATGGCGCCGGTAGCAGCGAGAGCAGCGGGTCACCGGGGCGAGGGTAGGCGCTTGCCGCAAGGGCTGCCGACCACCAGCACGGCCACAGCAGCAACTGCCAGCCGATCGGCCGGTCCCATCGCGCAAGCTGCGCATAGGGCCACAGCCAGCGTGGCAGAATGCGGTAGACCCAGTGGCCGCTCGGCGCATCGGCGACGCGGCCCTGGGCTGCTTTCGACTGGACGGGTTCCATTGTGCTGGAGTGGCAGCAGAGGCGAACGCCGTCAAGCATCAAGCCAAATCGTCATGGCGTAAATATCGTAGGCGGCGAACCAGCCTTTCCCCCGATATCGGGCATGGATGCCCGACGTTCCCGTGCGCAATTGGTCCCAAATCATCCAAATGTCTTGACCCATCGTCCGAGGCGCAATAGCGCAGTCCTGATCGTGGAATGGCAAGGGATCTGGGCATGCGTGTTTTGTTGATCGGCTCCGGCGGCCGCGAACATGCCTTGGCCTGGAAGATTGCGGCCTCGCCGCTGCTGACGAAGCTTTACGCGGCCCCCGGCAATCCGGGCATCGGCCGCGAAGCCGAACTGGTGACGCTAGATATTGCCGATCATGCGGCGGTGGCCCGGTTCTGCATGGAGGAAAAGATCGACCTCGTCGTGGTCGGGCCGGAAGGGCCGCTGGTCGCCGGCATTGCCGACGACCTTCGCGCTGAGAACATTCGCGTCTTCGGCCCGTCCAAGGCGGCGGCGCGGCTGGAAGGCTCGAAAGGCTTCACCAAGGACCTTTGCGCGAAATATGATATCCCGACCGCCGCCTATGGCCGTTTCGGCGACCTGGCGTCGGCCAGGGCCTATGTCGAAAAGATGGGTGCGCCGATCGTCATCAAGGCCGACGGCCTCGCCGCCGGCAAGGGCGTCACCGTCGCCATGACGCTGGATGAGGCGCTGGCCGCGCTCGACGCCTGTTTCGACGGGTCTTTCGGACAGGCCGGCGCTGAGGTGGTGGTCGAGGAGTTTCTCACCGGCGAAGAGGCGAGTTTCTTCTGCCTGTGCGACGGCGCGACCGCGCTGCCGTTCGGCACCGCGCAGGACCACAAGCGTGTCGGCGACGGCGACATCGGCCCGAACACCGGCGGCATGGGCGCCTATTCGCCAGCACCGGTGATGACACCGGAGATGATCGACCGCACGATGCGCGAGATCGTCGAGCCGACCATGCGCGGCATGGCCGAACTTGGCGCGCCGTTTTCCGGCGTGCTGTTCGCCGGGCTGATGATATCAGACAAGGGGCCGAAGCTGATCGAATACAACACCCGTTTCGGCGACCCGGAATGCCAGGTGCTGATGATGCGGCTGAAGGACGATCTCTTGGTCCTCCTCAACGCTTCTGCCGATGGCCAGCTTGCACATATGTCAGCGCGCTGGCGCGACGAGGCGGCGCTCACCGTGGTGATGGCGGCCAGGGGCTATCCCGGCACGCCGGAAAAGGGCTCGGTCATCCGCGGCGTCGAAGAGGCCGCGGGCGATTGCGTCGAGATCTTTCATGCCGGCACCGCCATCAACAGCGGCGCGCTGGTCGCCAATGGCGGCCGTGTGCTCGACATCACGGCTGTCGGCGGCACCGTCGGCGGGGCGCAGAGACGAGCCTATGCCGCGCTCGACCGGATCGATTGGCCGCAAGGCTTCTGCCGCCGCGACATTGGTTGGCAGGCTGTGGCGCGCGAGCAGGTGCGCTGACCCTTCAACGGCTTTCAGATTTAGCGCAGCCCACGGTCGAACTCGGTCGATGCGGTGCTGACCGGATCGCTGGCGGCGGGCGCCGCTTCAGAGGCCGATGCAGAGCGCTTCTCCTTCCGCGTCCAGGCCACATATTCGGCAACCCCGCGCGGAAGGCGCGGCGCGGCCTTTACAAAAGGCAGTTGAAAGCTGCTGCGGAATTTGGTCCAGCGTGCGCTAAACGCGGCGGTTATTTCGGCGAAGGTCGGTGGTGCCGCCACGGTCGCGTAGGTGATGGCATTGCCGGCTAGCCCAGCCTCGCGCGAGAGAGGCACCGGTATCGAGGCGAGGTAAACCGGCTGCACGTCGATCAGGCCGCCGAAGGGCCATTGCGCGCGCAATGCGGCGGCATCCATCGGTGCGACATTGACATCGATGTCGTTGGGCGTGCCAGCCACCCGGTAAGGGCAGCGGAACCGCCCGCAATTCGCTTTTGCCGAAAACTGCCAGAGTGCGTAGCCTTGCCAGTTGCCCATCGGGAAATGCACGCCGATGTCTGGCTTGTAGCGCGCATACCAGAGCGGTAGCCGCGACAGGAGCCGGTATTTGTACTTGTTGTCGGCGATGTGCTTGGCGGTCTTGCCGTTGGTGTAGAGCACCGGAAAGCGGCCAATCCGCCGATGCACGTGGCGCACGAACTCCTCGGCATCCTCGAGCGACATCCATTTCGTGGGGTCATCATCCTCGATGTCGAGAGCAAGCAGGTCATCCGGCCCAGGCTTCGCGAAATTGATGAAATTGTTCGCCTGTCCCACGGGATTGCCGGGGCGGGCGAGATGATAAGCGCCCCATTTCAGGCCGAGCGCCTTGGCCACCACCTTGCGCGTCTGGAACAGTTCCTGCGCTACCGCATGGCGCTTCCACAGCGTCTTGCAGAGCCTTGTCTCGGTCTCGGCACCGAAACAGAAATAGGGTGGCGGCATCCCGTCGGACGCCTTGTTGATGAAGCCGACGATGCGTTTGTCGGTGGCAAGTTCAGCCCAGTCGATGGAATTGTATTCGTAGGCGTCGATCACCAGCGCCCGGTCGGTGTTCTTCCACGGCTCGGAGAAATCCGAGGCTTGTGCCGGCCCCAACGCCATTGTCATCGCGGCCGCGACGACGAGGAGTCCTAGGCGGCGAAGGGGGTGCGCCGGCGGTTTCAAACAGCAGATCCTTGCTGGCCAAAGCCTGATCCTGAACCGCCATGGTTAAGGAAATGCTTTCGGCGGCCCGCGGCGAATGCCGCAATTCTGCCGGTGGCGGCTTCGCTTGCCATCAACGGCGGGAGAGCGGCTGGATTTGGAATGGGTCGGGCGCCGGCGCTTGCGGCAGCGTTCCCTCGGCCTCGCGTTTGCGATGATGAGCCACCGAGCATTGCGGCGAACACAGAATGCCGCGATCCGACCAATAGGCGGCGCCGTCCTCGACCTTGCCCCGATAGTGCCAAAAACCTGCCGCTCGATAGGGCAGCCCGCATTCGAGACAGCGATAGGCGTCAGGTCTGGCAAGCACGGGCGGTCCGATCCGGTGTTCTTGATCCGTCGCCGGTCGAACTTGTCCGGCTTTTGCCGAATTTAGCCTGTGTCGCAGCAATTGCAAAATCTGCGTGACAAATTTTGACGTTTACGTAAAAAGAAGGTGGGAGAGGCGACCCAAAGGCGGATGGTTTTGTGTCGGCACGGATCTTAAGTTGACCTGCCGGACACAGGAGGAGCGAGCGGCATGTATCGGGCACCAGTCGAGGAAATCGCCTTCACGCTGAAGCACGTGGCCGGCCTGAAGCCGGCGCTCGACGCCGGCACCTTTGGCGACCTTGGCGAAGATCTCGTCGACGCCATTCTGGCGGAAGCCGGCCGCTTCGCCACAGAGGAGATCGCGCCGCTCTACAAGATCGGCGATGAACAAGGTGCGGTGCTGAGCGGCGCTGCCGTCACCACGCCGCCTGGCTGGAAGGCGCTTTATCGTCGCTGGATCGACGGCGGCTGGAACGCGCTATCCGCACCGGAGGAATTCGGCGGCCAGGCGCTGCCGACCATGCTGGGCGTCGCGGCGCTCGAAATGTGGAACTCCGCCGCCATGGCCTTCGGCATCGGCCCGACGCTGACCATGGGTGCGGTCGAGGCGCTCGACAAGCACGCCTCGCCGGCGCTGAAGGCCAAATACTTGGAAAAGCTCGTCTCCGGCGAATGGATGGGCACGATGAACCTGACAGAGCCGCAGGCGGGCTCGGACCTGAATGCGTTGCGTGCCCGCGCTGAGCCGGCCGGCGACGGCACCTACCGCATCTTCGGGCAAAAGATCTTCATCACCTATGGCGAGCACGATTTCACCGACAACATCATCCATTTGGTGCTGGCGCGGCTGCCGGATGCGCCGGCCGGCACGCGTGGGCTTTCGCTGTTCCTGGCGCCGAAATTCCTTGTCGGCGACGATGGCGCGTTGGGCGCGCGCAACGACGTGTTCTGCTCCGGGCTGGAGCACAAATTGGGCATCCACGCCTCGCCGACCTGCACTATGATCTATGGCGATGGTTTCGAAGGGACAGTGCCTGGCGCGATCGGCTGGCTGATCGGCGAGGAAAACAAGGGCCTCGCCTGCATGTTCACCATGATGAACAATGCGCGGCTCGCCGTCGGCATGCAGGGCGTGGCGGTCGCCGAAACGGCCACGCAAAAGGCGCTCGCCTACGCCAATGACCGCCGGCAAGGCAAGGCTGCAAGCTATGATGGCGACGGCATGGCGCCGATCGTCCATCACCCGGACGTGCAGCGCAATCTCCTGACCATGAAGGCGCTGACCCAGATTGCGCGCGCCATCAGCTATTCCTGCGCGCATGCCATCGACAACGCGCGGATATCCAGTGGCGATGAAGCCACCCACTGGCAGGAGCGCGCCAATCTGTTGACGCCGCTGGCCAAGGCCTTTTCCACCGATGTCGGCGTCGAGGTCGCCTCGCTCGGGCTGCAGGTGCATGGCGGCATGGGCTTTATCGAAGAGACGGGTGCGGCAGCACTTTATCGCGACGCGCGCATCGCGCCGATCTACGAAGGCACCAACGGCATCCAGGCGATCGACCTGGTGGCGCGCAAGCTGCCGCTTGGCGGTGGCGAGCATGTTCGTGGTTACATCGCCGAACTGAAAGCGGTCGCCAGTCAGGTGCGGACCTCAAATCTTCAGGGGTTTGGCCGCACCGCCGATGGTCTCGACAAGGCACTCGACAATGTCTGCGAAGCGACACGTTTCCTGCAAGGGCTGCTTGCCGACGGCCGTTCGGACGAGGCGCTGGCCGGTGCGACGCCATATCTGAGGCTGATCTCGCTTGCGGCGGGCGGCGCTTATCTGGCGCGCGGCGCGCTTGCCGACCAAAGCCGCATCGCCCTTTGCCGTTTCTTCGCCGAAAACCTGCTTGGCGAGGCGGGCGCGCTGAAGGAGCGCGTCATCGGCGGCGCCGAAAGCCTTGCCACTGCCAGCAAGGCACTGATTTCTGCCGGAACTTCCTGACGTTCACAAGTTCACGTCCACAAGGGGCCGACTATGACAGACCATATCCTCGTCGAGCGCCAGGGCGCCATCCAGATCATCCGCATCAACCGTCCGGAAAAGAAGAACGCGCTGACGCGCGCCATGTATGCGAGAATGTCCAAAACCCTTGCCGAAGGCGATGCCGATCCGGCGGTCCGCGTTCATGTCTTCCTCGGTGTTTCAGGGGCCTTCTCGTCCGGCAACGACCTAGCCGATTTCATGGTCGTCGCCACCGGCGGTGAGGGCGGCACCGAAGTCTGGGATTTTCTGATGGCACTGGCCAGGGCGGAAAAGCCATTGGTTTCCGGTGTCGATGGCATCGCGGTCGGCATCGGCACCACGCTCAACCTGCACTGCGACCTGACCTTCGCCACGCCGCGCACTGTGTTCCGAACACCCTTCGTCGATCTCGGCCTGGTTCCCGAGGCGGGATCGAGCTTGCTTGCGCCTGAGATTCTGGGCCGGCAAGGCGCTTTCGCGCTGCTTGGTCTCGGCGAAGGTTTTTCGGCCGAGCGGGCGAAGGCCGCCGGGCTGATCTACGCGGTGGTCGAGGAAAACGAGCTCGAAGCCTCCGTGCTGGCAGCGGCCGGCCAGATCGCAGCCAAGCCGCCGCAAGCGCTGAAGATCGCGCGCGACCTGATGCGCGGCTCGCGTGAAGACCTCGTTGCCCGCATCGGTGAGGAGAGCGAGCATTTCCGCGAGCGGCTCAAATCCGACGAGGCCCGCGCTGCCTTGATGGCCTTCATGACCAGGAAGAAAGCAGGCTGAAGGCGGTGTGGCCTGATGACGCTAGCCATGGTGTTGGGCGATTTTAGAGGGCTTGTGGCCACCGTTGGGCGGTGTGCATGACGGTGAGTATTTCGACAGTCTCGCCGTTGACGCGATAGGGTACGATATACGGAATATCAACCAAAACGAGTTCCCGCGTCGCCTTGATGCGCCCGATGCGCCCCATGGCCGGTTGCTCGGCGAGATGTTCTGCCGCCGTCACGATGCGCGCAATGACTCGGGCGGCCGCTTCGGGGTTGTCTTTCTCGATATGCGCGCCGATTTCGTCAAGCCGACGCAGCGCTCGCATGGTCCAGCGGATTCTTTTGCGGCTCATGCTCGGCGGGCGGACTTGACGTATTTTCCGACAACACCGGCTACATCACGGTCACTGGCAAAATCGCCGCGCTCAGCTTCGGCCAACCCGGCCTCTATCTCGGCGAGTTGCCATTCCTCACGGGCTACAAAGTCCTCAATGGCCTGCGCAGCCACATAGGAGCGCGAGCGGTCGAGCTTTTCGGCAAGCTGGTCAAGCCTGTTTGCGGTTTCATCCGGGACGCGCACGGTAAAAGCCGTCATGGTCTTAACTTTCGTTTGGTTCACGATGATTATTGGTGAACCAACGTGGTTCGTCAAGGATTACCGGGGTCCTCCTGGGGCCTGGTGCCCCTTACTTCAAGGCGCGCCACCCTATATCGGCGATGCCATGTTGCCGCGCGCCCAGTTCTCCCGTTGGTGAAGCTGCTTAAGGGCCACCCTTATCAGGGATAAAGCCTTGTCTTGTCCCAGCCGCCCTTGGCGTTGCGTGAAAAGACGACGCGGTCGTGCAGTCGGAAGGGCCGGTCGTGCCAGAACTCGATCGTCTGCGGCACGATACGGAAGCCAGACCAGTGTTTCGGCCGTGGGATCTCGCCGATCGCATAGCGCGCCGTGTATTCGGCAACCGCTTTTTCCAGTGCGAAGCGGCTCTCCAGCGGCCGCGATTGCTTCGACGCCCAGGCGCCGATGCGGCTGCCGCGGGGGCGCGTCGCATAATAGGCGTCCGCTTCCGCTTCGGTGACGATCTCCACCGGCCCGCGCACGCGCACCTGCCGGCGCAGCGATTTCCAGTGGAAGCACATCGCCGCCTTCATGCTGCCAAGAATCTCACGGCTCTTGGCGCTCTCGAAATTCGTATAGAAGACAAATCCGCTTTCATCGAACCCCTTGAGCAGCACCATCCGCACATTCGGCATGCCCTCGGCATCGACGGTCGCCAGCGCCACGCCGTTGGGATCGTTGATCTCACTCTTCGTCGCGTCGTCGAGCCATGCGGCAAAGAGGCGGAATGGCTCGGCAGCCTCGGTAAAGTCACCGCTTGTTAACTCAGTTTCGCTCATAGTTTTTCCAAATTCTGTTGCCGGCTGGGGAGATTGCCGATTGTCGCGTATCGCGCAACTTTTTGACAGCAGGCAATGGAGCCTTATTGCTTCGGCCAGCGCCCAGGCTGCGGTCAAGGTCGCGATCGTGCTGGTAGCCTTGTCGCTTGCCGGCTGCGGTGGCGGCGGCTTCAGTTTGGAGCAGGCGGAGGTCGACCGTACAATCCTCACCAGCAGCACCCCTGTTTCTGCCTCGCCGATCGATCAGGATCGCGCCTCGGACCAGACGACGATCCGCAACGCGGTGTCTTCCGCCGATATCCAGGAACTTGGCGGGCAGGCCGTGCCCTGGGCGAATTCCGATACCGGTTCGCGCGGCTCGATCACGGAACTGGCAGAGTCTAGGGACAACGGCCAGCTTTGCCGCCGCTTCACCGCCTCGCGCGAAAGCTTCGACGGCGTCGCGCTGTTCAAGGGCGAGGTGTGCCTGGCCGGCGCCGGCGCCTGGCGGATGCAGGACTTCAAAGCGCTCTGATTTTCCGCCATCATATGACCGCGCGCCACTGGAATTTCTTCCTATGCGAGCGCATATAGATGGCAATCGTGGACTCACTCCTTCTCCAGGGCAGGAAGCATGCGCGACCCCTATGAGGTGCTGGGCGTTGCTAAGAACGCATCGGCCAAGGACATAAAATCGGCGTACCGCAAACTCGCCAAGGAGTATCATCCGGACCAGAATCCGGATCCCAAGGCGAAGGAGCGGTTTGCCGCGGCCAACCAGGCTTACGAGATCGTCGGCGACGAGAAGAACCGTGCCGCTTTCGATCGCGGCGAGATCGACGCCGATGGCAAGCCGCGTTTCCAGGGCTTCGAAGGTGCCGCGGGCGGCGCCGATCCGTTCGCCGGCTTCCGTCGGCAGCAAGGACCGGGCGGCTCGCGCTTCGAGTTTCGCTCAAGCCGTCCGGGCGGCGATCCGTTCGACGGCAACAGCGACATCTTCAGCCAGATTTTCGGCGAGACCTTCTCTCGCGGTGCCGGCACGGGCGCCGGCCGGCAGGCGCCGTCCGGCGCCGACCTGAACGTGACGCTCGACGTCACCATCGAGGAAGCGGCGACCGCGGAGAAGGTGACCGCGATGTTCCCCGACGGACGCAAGGTCGCCGTCAAGCTGCCGGCCTATGTCGAGGACGGCCAGACCATCCGGCTGAAAGGCCAGGGCGAGCAAGGGCCGGGGCAGCCGGGCGACGCGCTGGTCAAAATCCACTTCCGCCGCCATCCGCGCTATCGTGTCGAAGGCCGCGACCTCCATGCCGACTTGGCCGTGGCACTGGCGGATGCCGTGCTGGGTGCCAAGGTGGCGGTCGAAACGCCGACCGGCAAGCTTGCGGTCAATGTCCCCGCCTGGTCGAGCTCGGACAAGGTCCTGCGGCTGAAGGGCAGGGGCCTGCCGGAAAAAGTTGGCGGTCACGGCGATCTCTACGCACATGTGCGGCTGATGCTGCCTGAAGGTGGCGACAGCGATCTCGAAGCGCTGATGCGCAACCGAAAACGCTAGCTTGGCGCGTCAAAGGCGGGCTGCGCCGCAAACGCTCCTGTCTCTCACCTGTCCGTTTTGATCGATTGCAGGACTCAGCCGCATTCCGCGACATCGCTCGATGACGAACGCCCGCCCGGAACATGGCCGGCTCGCGCCAGGCGGGTCAGTCGCTCGTCGCCGACAGCGTTTTCTTTTGCGCGGGCGGAATAAACCCGCGGCCGCCCCGTTTCCAGACCATGCCGGAGGCCGATGAAGTCGCGGTCAAAAACCGCCAGGACCGAGCTCAGCCGAGCGGGCTGAACGTCGAGGGGCGGTCCAAGAGCACGTCTTGCCCCAATCTGGATCTTTTGGTTGACTAACGAAATTGTCCGTCAAACGAGTAGCAACGAAGGAGCGCGTCGGATTGCTGGGTCATGCGTTATCGAGTTTGGAAAGTGCGTTCGGGGAAATCCGGGCGATGCATCGAAACGACAGGCTCAGCAGGGTTTTCGCGCTGATAGTAATATGCCTGAATATCTTCGTCATCACCGTTCCATTCGCGATCGAGGCGCTTCGATCTGTCGGAATTTCACGCTACGATCTGCCTGCGCGTCTTAACATCAGCAGGGATGGATCGCTGCCCGAGATGTTCAACTACGGGCAGGCCGCGCTTTGCGCCCTGTTTCTGTTCGGCATCTGGCTTCGAACCAGGGAGCATATGTTTCTTGCCTGGTCGCTGATTTTTAGTTTTGTGACGCTCGACGACGCCACCCGTTTCCATGAGCGCGGCGGCCTGCTGTTGGCAGCGACATTCGACCTCGTTTCGCTGCCGGGCATGCGGGCTCGCGACACCGGAGAAATCATCACCTGGTCGGTGGTCGCGCTCGGCCTGCTGGCGCCGCTGTTGTGGTCATTCCGCCAAAGCAGACCCAGGCAACAAGCCCTCGGATCGGTGTTTTTGCTGCTGTTCGCGTGTCTTGTCGGCTTTGCCGTGGTGGTGGACATGCTGCACTTCCTGACGGGCTCGAAGCTCGTTGGTTACGCGGAAGACGGCGGCGAGATGCTGTCGATTGCCGTCGCCTGTTGCTGTGCGTTCATCCTCTATCGCGGGCTGGGGCGTGATGCGGATCTTCAGGCAATGGATCCGAGCCTGCCGTTCTCGAAGCGGACATAACCGAATTGCTGAAACGGCCGCGCGAACAGGAGGAATAAGTTTGGCTTCCGGCCCGTTACCCCCGGGAACATTCCTGGAGGGCCAATGCTGTCGCACCTGTTTCCGTCCGTTCCAACGCGCAGGTTCTGCGCCGTTCAGAACACCAGGAGGTGAAGCCGAAGCCTGCTATGCCGGCGAAACCTTGCCGCTGGCGCGCCCTATATCTCGCCCTGCCATTGATGGTCTTCCTGTGCGGCACGTCGCCAGCGGCCAAGGCGGTCGTGCCGGGCACCGACGCCAATGTCGTCACAGCAATCGACGTATCGGACTCGATCAGCCGATATGAGGAATGGCTCCAGCAGACCGGGCTCGTGCGGGCGCTCGTCCACCCCGACTTCCTGCGCGCCGCCACCGCCGGCCCGCGGCGTCGGATCGGGTTCGCCGTCTTCACATGGTCAAGCGATGGCAAGTTCGACCTGTTGGCGCTGGACCGTCATCGGCTCGGCCGAGGACGCCGCGCGCGTGTCTCAGGCGCTCGCTTCGGTGACGCTCATCGACCGGACCCATTACGGAGGCGGCGATATGGAGCAAGACCGCGACGGCGACGCTGATCCCGCGGCGATGCACGATCGTCTGACAGACATGTCGGAGGCGATCGACTTTGCTTCGCTTCTGTTGACGTCATCGCCGCACGCGACGGAGCGCGCGGTCATGAACATCTGCGCCAACGGAACCGACAATTTCGCGGGCGGAACAGAATCCTCGCGAGACGCGGCGCTGGAACTACTCTTGCAGAACTGCTGCATGGCATGGCGTGCCGTCTTTTCGTCAATTTTCGCTTGAGCACGCCACAAGCGCTTCGCCCAGGCAATCGATCCTCCGGGCCGGAAGGTCAGGTGGGCGGGCACTGTCCGTTTTTGAGCGCTTGAAGGGACTCTGTGCCTGTGCGATAGGCACTCCACAAAGCAGAAATTGCGGAGAGCGCTCACATGGCGGGTGGACAAGGCATTATGGCCGGCAAGCGCGGGCTTGTGCTTGGCGTCGCGAACAATCGGTCGATCGCCTTCGGCATAGCCAAGGCCTGCGTCGACCACGGCGCCGAGATCGCGTTGACCTATCAGGGCGAGGCGTTCAAGAAGCGCGTCGAGCCGCTGGCGGCGGAACTCAACGCCCATGTCGCCGGCCATTGCGACGTCACCGATCCGGCAACGCTCGATGCGGTCTTCGACGACATCGCCAAGCATTGGGGCAAGCTCGATTTCCTCGTCCACGCCATCGCCTTTTCCGATAAGGACGAGCTGACGGGCCGCTATGTCGAGACGACGCGTGACAATTTCCTGCGCACTATGGACATTTCGGTGTTTTCTTTCACCACCATCGCCAAGCGCGCCGAGGCGCTGATGACCGATGGCGGCTCGCTGCTGACATTGACCTATTACGGCGCGGAAAAAGTGATGCCGCACTACAACGTCATGGGTGTCGCCAAGGCAGCGCTCGAAGCCAGCGTGCGCTATCTGGCGGTCGACCTCGGCGGGAAGAAGATCCGCGTCAACGCCATCTCCGCCGGTCCGATCAAGACGCTCGCCGCCTCCGGCATCGGCGATTTTCGCTACATACTGAAGTGGAATGAATACAATTCACCGCTGAAGCAGACGGTGACGCAGGAGGAAGTCGGCGATTCAGCGGTCTATTTCCTGTCCAACCTTTCACGCGGCGTCACCGGCGAGATCCACCATGTCGATTCCGGCTATCACGTCGTTGGCATGAAGGCGGTCGACGCGCCTGATATTTCGACCGTCAAGGAATAGACTCTCCTCGAACTCTCCCGCTTCCCGCCTACTCCCCGGATGACCTGATGTATCCGCTCGTCTACATCGCGCGCCACGGCCAGACGGAGTGGAACGCCGAGGCCCGGCTGCAAGGACAGGCCGACACCGACCTCAACGCGCTCGGCCGCGAGCAGGCGACCCGCAACGGTCTTCGGCTGGGCGAATTCGTTCATAACCCTGGAGATTTCGACTTTGTCGCCAGCCCGATGCGGCGGACGCGCGAGACCATGGAGCGCATCCGCGCTGCGATGAAGCTCGATCCGCAAGCTTACCGCACCGATCCTCGCCTTGTCGAAATGAGTTTCGGCGACTGGCAGGGTTTCACCTTTCCCGAACTCGAGGCCCGGCATTTGGGCTCGGCCAGGGAGAGGCGCTTCGACAAATGGAATTTCCTGCCGCCCGGCGAGGGCGCCGAAAGCTATCAAATGCTGCTCGAACGGATAAAGCCGTGGTTCGACGCGCTGGACCGCCAGACGGTCTGCGTGACCCATGGCGGCGTCGTGCGGGCCCTGTTCCGCATGGTGCTGGGAATGCCCGAGAAAGAAGCCGCAAACCTGGATGTGCCGCAGGATCGCTTGCTCAGGCTAGAAGGACGACGCCTGGAGTGGCTCTAAGGGGCGAAATCCAATCATTCGGAACGACCGGGGTTTTACTCCTTCTCGGACATTGATGCCAAGTCGGGGACGACGGAAAGTTGACCCGAAGCAGCCCATTGCCAAGCCAGAATGCCGTCTCAAATGCCGCCATTCTGGGGAAACCGCCGGCGGCGGTTGGTACGGCCTTTGCAAAGGGGGATGCGGTCCCGCTCTGCAATGTCTCAGATCAAGGCCGCCAGGCAAACTTGACATCCTGCACGTGCTCAAGCCGATTGTGCGACAAACCGGCAATCTCCGTGACGATCTTGCGGCGGAGGACAGGAAAATAGTCGTCTATCGTACGAGCTGTAGTCGCGAAGCTGTTGGGACCGCCGGTAACGTGGCTGTAGAGATAATCGGTTGGGTGCTGCCACGCTCCTTCGTCTGGGTCGAGGCTGGCGGCTAGGTCCCTAAGTGGTAGCACCGGCGCGGGGATGGCAAGCGCATTGATGATGTGGCCCATGGCCAAGGCATGGTCCCGCGCGGCCTCTGGCGCAGGACCATCATTATTGGGTCCATTCGCTGAGATGTCGATAATCGTGCGGTCGGGTGTGGCGGGGCAGTGGGCCAGGCTCTGAGAGGCGTAGGAAATGGCCCAGCTGAGGCCGGTGTGGCCAAGGCGGTCCTGACCGGGCCGGTTGCCCATATCTCGAATAACGTCAGCTGCCTCTCGTGCGCCGCGCGCATTCTCTATGATGCGCCAAGGCAATATGGTGTGGGCGGTACGATGGCTAGACCACTCGACATAGGTAACGGCGATCCGCCCAGTGCGGGTCACGGCTATGGCGGACACAACGTCGGGATGACTCAACGCCTGGGCGTGACCCTCACGCTGCATATGGGCTGTGCCATCAGCGATGCTGGCCGATATATCGCCGGCCAGGACGAGGCACACGTCAACCGCGGCGTCGGCCTTCTGCGCGCGGACGGATGCAGCTGGGATAAAGAAGCTCGTGCAGATGATAAGGGTGCGCGCGAATGCGCCCAAGTGTTTTGGTGCGACTGCGGGGCTCGCCATTGGGGCGCGGAGAGTTCCGTTGTTAGGGACAATGTCGCCACTGATGTGGATGGTGCGTCCGCCGTGCGTTGCAATTTCAGCCACCGATCCCCCCATTCCCAAAGACACTTTCGACCCAGCGACGTTCGCCCGGCTCCCAAAGGCTGTTCTTATAGAAATCCAAATTCTGCGCATGCCCCAACCGGGTCAGACGAGGTACTAGTCCTGCGTATCAGGTGCCCCTCGGCCGCGGACGACTGGAAGTTTCAAGTTCGCTAATATAAGGTCGGATTTCTTCTCGGATGCGGGATGGAGATGGGCGCGTTCGATCTCGACGCAGTGGGCAATGCCATAGCCGAAGCGGCGGCCGACCCGACGCGCTGGGACGCTGCAATGGATGTGGCTGCGGACGCCACTGGAAGCTTTGGCGCAATGCTTTTCGACGCGAAAGGGCATTTCCCCGGCATACCGAAAAGTCGCCGAATGGGTCCCTCGCTCGAGACATACATCAAGGATGGCTGGATCGACCGGGACGACCGATACAAGCTGTTGCCTCTGTTGGTTCGCAGAGGAGCCGTCAGCGAGCTTGACGTCCTGACGCCCGAGGAAATCGCCAGGCATCCCTACTATCAGGAATTTCTCGCGCCATTCGGTCTGCGGTGGTTTGCGGGTGTGAAGGTTGCGGCAGGCGATGACCTCTGGTGCCTGTCGATCCAGAGGTCGATCCAGCAAGGCCCTTGTTCGCCATCAGAGATGCAGAGCTTTGCCGACTTCTCAAGACAGTTGGGTTCCGCGGCCGCGTTCGCGAGAATGCTGAGCTTCGCGCGGGCCGAAGGCGCGATGGATGCATTCAGCGCAAGCGGCACGCCTGCGGTGATGCTTGACCGGAACGCCACCGTGATCCTGGTGAACGAACCTGCAGAGAGACTGTTCGGTCGAGACCTTTGGGTGACCGGCCGCCATTTGGCTTGTGCCGACAAGAACGCCACCGATGCCCTCAAGCGCGCATTTCATGTGCTGCTGCGAAATCCGACCCCGCCAGCAATGGCGAACCCTGTCTCGCTGCCCCGCCTCGGAGGCAGACCTCTGCTAGCCTACCTCATGCGCCTGCCAAGAATTACCACGAACGCCTTTGCATCCTGTCAGATAGTTGTCTGCTTTGTCGATCCGGACATTCATCCTCAACCGTCGGAGGTTGCCTTGCGGACTTGCTTCGGGCTGACCCCTGCCGAGGCGAGACTGGCTCGCCGGATTTCATCGGGCGCAGAGTTGAAGGCCGTCGCGGATGACCTGGGAGTCTCCTACGAAACCGCCAGGAATCAACTGAAAGCCGTCTTCGCCAAAACCGAGACCCATCGCCAGCCGGAACTGGTCGCGTTGCTCGCGAAAATAGCCAGCACCGCTCAAGCTGATTGACCAGAAAACACGGGCCTGTACCCAAAGGCCGGGACGGGTCAATCATCTGCAGGCAGCGATTGCCGGGCGACGCCGATCGCTCCGAGTATTGAAGGAGAAACGATATGAAGGTCGCGCCCAAGGCATTGCTGCAAATGCTGGGCGATCCCGACAGGGACAAAGCCAGGCGGGTTCTTCAGGCGATGTACGAGATGACGAAGATCATCATCGCGGACCTCGAGCGCGCTTACCGGGGCTAACGAACTCGCAAGCCGGCCAAAGCAGAGGAGGGCAGCGCTTTGCCTGTGAGCCAACAGTGCGATACGAGGGGCCTCTGCAGTGGGTCCATGCTGCTTTAACCTGAGGGACGAGCCCAATTGCGCGAACGTATGCTAGAGATCGACGGGGGGCTGCTCCTAACCCTCGATGCTCTTCTGAAGGAACTGAACGTCACCCATGCCGCAGCTCGGCTCGGCATCACGCAGCCCGCTCTTTCCGCTCGTTTGCTTCGGCTGCGGCAGTTGTTTGGCGACCAACTGTTGATCCCGGCATCATCCGGCCGCGGGATGGTGCCGACACCGCACGCCGCCGCGCTCCAGCCCGAACTCGCCAAGCTGATCGAGCGATTGCGCGAGTTCGCGAACGTAGCGCAGTTCTTCGACCCCGCCACCAGCCGCCGCGTCTTCCGGATCGCCGCAACGGACAATCCAGCCGCCATTCTCGCACCGGAACTCATCCCCTTCCTGAAGGCGAAGGCACCTCACATCCGCCTCGCTTTTGTGCTTCCGGACAAAGCCCGGATCGCCGCCCACCTAGAGCAGGGTGACATCGATCTCTTCATCGGCGCGGCCGAGGACGTAGCGGGTGGACTGATCGGAAGGACACTGTTCGACGAAGCGTTCGTCACGGCACAGCGCAAGGATCATCCAAGGGGTAGCAAGCCCTTCGATCTGGATGAGTTCTGCTCGCTTGACCACCTCCTGATCTCGACCAGCGGAGGCAGCTTCTCCGGCATGATCGACGAGGCGCTGGCCGCCCTCGGACGTGAGCGCCGGGTCTCGGTCTCTATCCAGAGCTATGCGCTTGCCCCTTTGGTGCTGATGGGCAGCGACTGCATCTGCACCCTGCCGCGCCGTTTCCTGCAGCGCTTCACCACGTCGCTCGATCTCTTCGAGCCTCCCCTGGCTCTCGCCAAGTTTCAGATGTCCGCCTTCTGGCATCAGCGCATGAGCGGCGATCCCGCTCATGGCTGGCTACGTGAACAGGTGTTTCAGACGGCGCGGGCCCAAGGCCGCTAAGCGGGCCTGGTGATCGCTTGCCGCCTCGGCCCTTAGTCTACTGCCCTTGGCTTTCTTCACGGTTCCGGTACTCAGCCGGGTGCCAGGTGAACGAGCCGCCGCCCTCGGCGCGGATGTGCCCGACGCCGGGAAACGGGAGATGAGGCGCGGCGACGAGTTGGCGAGCGTCCGCGAAGGCCGAAAAGGTCTTCTGCCGCTCGGCCGCCGCCTCCCCTGGGTTCACGTCATATACGATGGTGACAGCGGGATCGGGAAACTGCACGGCCGCGACGTGGATGACGTCGCCGATAAACGCGATCGAATGCCCCTTGCTTGACACCGTGAAGAAAGCGCTGCCAGGCGTGTGACCGGGATGCAGCGTCGCCACGATTCCCGGCAGGATAGTTTCGTCGTCGGAGAACGCCCTGACCTTGCCCGCCCGCTGATAGACGCCGATCGTCTTTTCGGCTTCGTCGAAGTACTGGCGGGCGTAGCCTGTCCTTTCCGAGTTCGAAGCGTCCAGGAAGAAGGTGAGATCGGGTGCTCCGACGTGAACCGTTGCATTGGCGAAGACGGGCTTGCCGTCGGCGACAAGGCCACCGGTATGGTCGGTGTGGATATGAGTGATGAGGATGTCGGTGATGTCCTGCGGCATGACACCGATACTGGCGAGGCTGTCGCGCAGCTTCCCACCGTTGCCTGGCCCGAAGAGTTGCCCCGAACCGGTGTCGACAAGGATGAGCCGCTCGCCGTCCCGGATCAGGAAGGCGTTGATGGAAGCTTCCACCGGGTTGGACAGGAACGCGTGGTTGAGGTGCTCGTCGACCTCCGCAGGTGACGTCCCTGTCAGGAGAGCGTGCAGGTCTTGCCGAACGGTGCCGTCGGACAAAGCAATGATGCCGAGCTCGCCCAGCGGAAACGCGTAAGTGTCAGTGGTTTGCGAGTAAGCGGCAGTGGCGCTAGGGGCCGCGCTTTCGGACAAAGCCGGCACCGTCGTGCCGAGCAGCAAGCTTATTGCGGTCGAGGCGAGAAGGATACGGAAGGTCATGATTGCTGAGGTCCTTGTGGTTGTCGGTGGACCTTGGTTACGGGTTGTGCGCTTCGGATTGAAATTCGATAGCTGGATCGGACCTATCGACGAGCCTTATACCTCTCGAAGCGGAAGCACTGGGGAGATTGGTCGCGTGGATGCCTTCTGCCGGCGCACGATCACTGAAGCGAGAATGGTGGGCAAGTTGAACCGGACGCTGCTCGGTTGGGCGAACTACTTCTCAGTAGGAGCAACGGCAAGGCGTATCGTCCACTCGACAGCTACACCGCAGTGCGGTGCGCCGGTGGTTGAGCTTCAAACAAGGGAAGGCGAAACAAAGGCGGGTTTAGCCAGGACTTCATCCGCGCCTTTGGGGATGGGGCAGCCGGAAAGGTTCTATTCGGTTGAATCGCTGTCCGGCAATTGCATGTCGGTGATGATGTTCTCGCCGTTTGTCTCGTCATAGGCGATCACGATATCCATGCCGGGTTTCAGCGCCTCGAGATCGGTTTCGGCATTCAGCTTGTAGGATTTGCCGTCGTCGAGTGTCAGCGTCAACGTGTCCTTGTCGACCTCTTTGATCAGGCCTTCGGTTTGGCCGGCGAAGGCGGCGGTCGAAATCAGCAATGTGGCGGCAACGGCGCCGATCAGGATACGCATCATCATCCTCTTATCATTGCGCCGGCACGGTGGCGGCGAGTGTTCAACGGGCAGATGGAGCTGACCAGAAACCAACCGAATGTGTCAAAACTAAATCCGCTGGATCACAGTTTGACCACTGCTGAAAACGCCAATAGAAGGCAGACTACAGCGCCGCGTCCTCTTGGGCGCGCAAAGGACGCTGTGGCACTTTTGATTTTGCGCAGGATCCTTTCCGAAAGTCGCTCCGATTTTCAGGGTCATGCGCAAGGCGGCTCCGACGCCGGCAGGGCTGGTTTTCATGTCTCACAATACGTTTGGCCATCTTTTCCGCGTCACCACCTGGGGCGAAAGCCATGGCGCAGCGCTCGGCTGCGTGGTCGACGGCTGTCCGCCCGGCATCCGCTTCACGCGCGCAGAGGTCCAGGCCGAACTCGACAAGCGTCGCCCGGGTCAATCGCGTTTTGTGACGCAGCGTCGCGAACCCGACGAGGTCAAGATCCTGTCCGGCTTCATCCTGGATGAGGACGGCGAGACCATGATCACCACCGGCACGCCGGTGTCGATGATGATCGAGAATGTCGACCAGCGCTCCAAGGACTATGGCGAGATCGCCCGCCAGTACCGGCCGGGCCATGCTGATTACACCTACGACACCAAATATGGCCTGCGCGATCATCGCGGTGGCGGCCGCTCTTCGGCCCGCGAGACGGCGGCGCGGGTGGCGGCCGGAGCCTTGGCCCGCAAGGTCGTGCCCGGCATGGTCGTGCGCGGCGCGCTGGTGTCGATGGGCGAAAAATCGATCGACCGCGCCAACTGGAACTGGAATTTCGTCGGCGATGCCGAAAATCCGTTCTTCACGCCCGATCCGGCGTCAGTCGCCGTGTTCGCCGCGTATCTCGACGGCATCCGCAAGGCGGGTTCCTCGGTCGGTGCGGTCATCGAGATCGTTGCCGACGGCGTTCCGGCAGGCCTTGGGGCGCCGATCTACGCCAAGCTCGACCAGGATATCGCCTCGGGCCTGATGTCGATCAACGCCGTCAAGGGTGTCGAGATCGGCAACGGTTTCGAGGCCGCCCGCATCACCGGCGAAGAGAACGCCGACGAGATGCGTATGGGCAATGACGGCAAGCCGGTCTTCCTGTCCAACAATGCCGGCGGCATCCTCGGTGGCATCTCGACCGGCCAGGCGATCGTCGCGCGCTTTGCCGTCAAGCCAACCTCGTCGATCCTGACTCCGCGAAAGTCGATCGACAAGGACGGCAACGACGTCGAGATCATGACCAAGGGCCGGCACGATCCGTGCGTCGGCATCCGCGCCGTGCCGATCGGCGAGGCGATGGTTGCCTGCGCGATCGCGGATCACTATCTGCGTCATCGGGGACAGACAGGGAAGGCAGTAGGGCAGTAGGTACGCCGCCCGCCGAGACGGCAAATTTTCCTTTTCCCTACTCCCCTACTGCCTTATTCCCCTACTCCCCTGCGAGTGAAACGAGCGCCTATGTCTTATGACCAGAAGAAAATCGTCGAAGCCCTGCGCGCCTTCGAACGCGGCGAGATCGTCGTCGTCATGGACGACGACGGGCGCGAGAACGAGGGCGACCTGATCGTTGCCGCCGTCCATTGCACGCCGGAGAAGATGGCGTTCATCGTCCGCAACACCTCCGGCATCGTCTGCACGCCGATGCCGCGCGAGGAAGCCAAGCGCCTCAACCTGTCGCCGATGGTCGCCGACAATGATTCGGCCCACACCACCGCCTTCACCGTCAGCGTCGATTTTAAGCACGGCACCACGACAGGCATTTCGGCCGACGACCGCACATTGACCGTGCGCAATCTCGCCAACGGCAATGTCGGCGCTTCCGATTTCGTCCGCCCCGGCCACATCTTTCCGCTGATTGCGCGCGAAGGCGGCGTGCTGATGCGTTCGGGCCATACCGAAGCCGCTGTGGATTTGTGCAAGCTCGCCGGCCTGCCGCCGGTCGGCGTCATTTCCGAGCTGGTCAACGATGATGGCACCGTGATGCGCGGCCCGCAGGTGCAGGCCTTCGCCGAAAAGAACGGTTTGAAGCAGATTTCGGTCGCCGATCTCATCGCTTACCGCCAGCGCAAGGAAACGCTGGTCGAGCGTGTCGCCTGTTCGGACATCGACACGCCTGGCGGCAAGGCGCAGGTCTTCACCTACACGCTGCCGTGGGATTCGATGCACCATGTGGCGATCGTCTTCGGCGACATCCGCGACGGCGAGGAGGTGCCGGTGCGGCTGCATTCCGAAGACGTGGTGACGGATGTTTTCGGCACCAGCCACAGGCTTGACGGCATCATGAAATCGATGGGCGAGCGCCGGCGCGGCGTTATCGTCTATTTGCGTGAAGGCTCGGTCGGCGTCGCCCATCAGGAGCGCAAGCGGCCGGCTGCCGAAGACCGCGAGGACCATGAAGAAGCGCGCCGCCGCGAAAACGAATGGCGCGAGATCGGCCTCGGCGCGCAAATCTTGAAGGATCTGGGCATTTCCTCGATCAACCTGATCGCCTCGCGCGAGCGCCACTACGTCGGCCTTGAAGGCTTCGGCATCCATATCGCCAACACCGAAATTCTCTAGAGGCGGGGCGTCCCGCACTCCCCCTGTTGGCCTCTGCTTGACGGCCTCAGCGCTGTGTGGCTCAGGGGTAAATTGCGGCGTCCCGAACTCGCCGCAGCGCGCGTGAAGCTGCGCTCCTCCGCACCTGCCAGAAAGCCACTCAGGCCGGCAAGCTCCTCATGTCGTATTCATAAAGTTCCGATTTGCGCAATGATCTGGACGCAGTGAGCGGCGCTGCCGGCTTTGACAGGCCCGCGGATACGCCGCGCCTTTCTACGCGTCTGCCTGACGGCCACTTCCGCCAGATGAATGATGAGCCGCGCGCCAGCATTCATGACGCTCACGCATAAGAGCATGCGGAATTGAGCCACTAATCGCGAGCGCTGCTCAAACTATCTTCCTGTTGGGACAGCTCGGTCCCCGATCGCCACGACCAACAGGACGTTGCCGAAAAATCGGCACGCCTTCAGCGGCCATTGATGTGCTCGCTCTGACAGAGAAGAGGATCAAAAGCGACATGACGACCTCCGCAGACTTTAGTATCACCAGACGGGATCTGTTGGTGGCAGGAGCCGCCTCCGCGGCAATGACCGCGGCGCCATCGGGGGCGAATGCTCAAGCTGGCAATGGCGATGTGCCTTCCGCCGTCGGCGAACCTGCCATGTCGAAAGTAGCCATCACTGTGAACGGGGAGGCCCGCGAACTGGACCTCGACACGCGGACCACGCTGCTCGATGCGTTGCGCGAGCACCTGCATCTCACCGGCACCAAGAAGGGCTGCGATCATGGCCAGTGCGGCGCTTGCACGGTGATGGTCGACGGCCAGCGGATCAATTCATGCCTGACGCTCGCGGTGATGCACGAAGGCGATGCCATTACCACTATCGAAGGGCTCGGCGCGCCTCAGAACCTGAACGCGATGCAGGCCGCCTTCGTGAAGCATGACGGTTACCAGTGCGGCTATTGCACGCCCGGGCAAATCTGCTCCGCCGTGGCGGTGCTGGACGAGATCAGGGCGGGCATCCCGAGCCACGTGAGCGGTGACTTGACCGCAACGCCGCAAGCCACAGTCGCCGAACTGCGCGAGCGGATGAGCGGCAACATCTGCCGTTGCGGCGCCTATTCCAACATCGTCGAAGCGATCGCCGAGGTCGCCGGGAGGCCGGCATGAGATCCTTCACCTATGAGCGTGCGAGTTCTCCTGCGGAAGCAGCTGCCGCGGCGCGTGCCGAAGGCGCCAAGTTCATCGCCGGCGGCACCAACCTGCTCGATCTGATGAAGCTCGAAATCGAAACGCCGACGCACCTGATCGACGTCAACGACCTCGCGCTCGATAGGATCGAGACCACGCCAGAGGGCGGGTTGCGCATCGGCGCCCTGGTGCGCAACACCGATCTCGCCGCGGATGAGCGCGTGCGACGCGACTATGGCCTGCTCTCTCGCGCGCTGCTCGCCGGTGCCTCGGGCCAGCTACGCAACAAGGCGACCACCGCGGGCAACCTGCTGCAGCGCACGCGCTGCCCCTATTTCTACGACACCAACCAGCCATGCAACAAACGCCAGCCCGGCAGCGGCTGTGCCGCGATCGGCGGGTTCAGCCGTCAGCATGCCGTGATCGGCGCAAGCGAGGTGTGCATCGCAACCCATCCGAGCGACATGGCTGTGGCGATGCGGGCGCTCGATGCAACAGTGGAGACGGTGCGCCCCGACGGCACGGCGCGGAGCATACCCATCGCCGAATTCCACCGGCTGCCCGGCGACACGCCGCATGTCGAGAACGCACTCATACCCGGCGAGCTGATCACCGCAGTCACGCTGCCCAGACCGGTGGGCGGAACGCATATCTATCACAAGGTGCGCGACCGGGCTTCCTATGCCTTCGCGCTGGTCTCGGTCGGTGCAATCGTGCAGCGCGACGGCACCGGGCACATCGCTCTCGGCGGCGTGGCGCACAAGCCGTGGCGTGTCGAGGCGGCCGAGGCCGAGTTGCCGCGCGGTGCCAAGGCCGTAGCGGAGCAGCTGCTGGCCGACGCCAAGCCGACGCAAGAGAATGCATTCAAGCTGCCGCTGGTCGAGCGCACGCTCGCCGCGGTTCTGGCGGAAGCAAGGACCTGACCGATGAGATTCGATCCCCCCGCCACGACCAATCCGATCGATCAACTCAAGATCGTCGGCAAGCCTACCGATCGGATCGACGGTCCGCTCAAGACCACAGGCACTGCGCCCTATGCCTATGAGTGGAACGATGTCGTACCCAACCAGGCCTATGGCTACGTGGTCGGCTCGGCCATCGCCAAGGGCCGGATCGCCTCGATCGATTTGACCAAAGCCAGGGCCGCGCCAGGCGTGCTGGCCATCGTCACGGCTGAAAACGCCGGCAAACTCGGCAAAGGTGACTGGAACACAGCCAAGCTGCTCGGCGGTCCCGACATCCAGCATTATCATCAGGCGATCGCGCTCGTCGTCGCCGAGACGTTCGAACAGGCGCGCGCCGCGGCACAGCTGGTCCGCGCCGACTATATCCGAGCCCAGGGCGCGTTCGACCTCGAGAGCGCCAAGGGTTCCGCGAACATGCCGGATGGGGCCACGCCTGATACCGCGGTCGGCGACTTCGCCGGCGCCTTTGCCAGTGCGCCGGTTCAGCTTGATGCGACCTACACCACGCCCGATCAAGGGCACGCGATGATGGAGCCGCATGCCTCGATCGCCGCCTGGGACGGGGATAAGCTCACGCTTTGGACCTCGAACCAGATGATCGCCTGGAGCACGGGGGACATGGCCAAGACGCTGGGCATCCCCAAGAAGAATATTCGTCTTATCTCGCCGTTCATCGGCGGTGGCTTTGGCGGCAAGCTGTTCGTGCGATCCGATGCAGTGCTTGCAGCCCTTGGCGCACGTGCCGCCCGGCGGCCGGTGAAGGTGGCGCTTGCGCGGCCTTTCATGTTCAACAACACCACGCACCGGCCGGCAACCATCCAGCGCATCCGTGTCGGCGCGACCCGGGACGGCAAGATCACCGCGATCGGCCATGAAAGCTGGTCTGGCGACCTGCCCGGCGGCGGGCCAGAAAATGCAGTCCAGCAGACCCGTCTGCTCTATGCCGGCGCCAATCGCATGACCGCCACACGGCTTGCAGTGCTCGATCTGCCCGAAGGCAATGCGATGCGTGCGCCGGGCGAGGCGCCGGGCTTGATGGCGCTGGAGATCGCGATGGACGAGATGGCGGAAAAGCTCGACATCGATCCGGTCGAATTCCGCATCCTCAACGACACCCAGGTCGATCCTGAGAACCCGGATCGCCGGTTCTCGCAGCGTCAGTTGGTCGAGTGCCTGCGCATCGGCGCCGAACGCTTCGGCTGGAAGAAGCGCGACATCCGGACCGGCCGGGTCCGCGAGGGGCGCTGGCTGATTGGTGTGGGTGTCGCCGCGGGGTTTCGCAACAACCTCCTGACGACGTCTGCCGCACGTGTCCGGCTCGATCATCGTGGCGTCGTCACGGTCGAGACCGACATGACCGACATCGGCACCGGCAGTTATACGATTATCGCCCAGACGGCGGCGGAGATGATGGGCGTGCCGCTCGACAGGGTGGTGGTGCGGCTTGGCGACTCGATCTTCCCGGTTTCGGCCGGCTCAGGTGGACAATGGGGCGCCAACAACTCGACATCAGGCGTTTATGCCGCGTGCGTCAAGCTACGCGAGGCGGTGACGCAAAAGCTTGGATTCAACTCTGCCGAGGCCCTCTTTGAGGATGGCAATGTCCGCTTGGGCAGTCGCAGCGTTTCGCTCGCCGAGGCCGCAGGTGAAGCAGGCCTCGTCGCCGAGGACGCGATAGAATATGGCAACCTCGCCAAACAATACCAGCAATCGACCTTTGCTGCTCACTTCGTTGAAGTCGGTGTCGACGCCGCAACCGGCGAGATCCGCGTAAGGCGGATGCTCGCGGCTTGCGCGGCCGGCCGTATCCTCAATCCCAAATCCGCGCGCAGCCAGGTCATCGGTGCCATGACCATGGGCGTCGGCGCGGCGCTGATGGAGGAGCTTGCAGTCGACAAGCGCCACGGTTTCTTCGTCAACCATGATCTCGCCGGCTATGAGGTGCCGGTCCATGCCGACATCCCGCACCAGGAGGTGATCTTCCTTGACGAGACGGATCCGATCTCCTCGCCAATGAAGGCCAAGGGCGTCGGCGAGCTCGGCCTCTGCGGGGTCGGTGCGGCCATCGCCAACGCGGTCTACAACGCCACCGGCGTGCGCGTGCGCGACTATCCGGTCACACTCGACAAGCTGCTTTCGGGTTTACCCGAGATATGACTGTCCTCCCCGCGGCCACGCCTCGCGAGCTTCTGTTCCTCGCAATGCCTCACTTTCGCTGGGCGCTGCCAAGCGCCACCGACTACGAGCGGTCGCCCCAAGCGCCCGCCTTCGAATGACAAGTCTCTATCTGGAATGGAGAATTCCTCATGAAGAAACTCGCGGCTTCCCTGGTGATCTCGTCGCTCGCCACCTCCGTCGGCGAGGCGCAGGAGCGGCCCGCAGGCCGGATCGCGCCGCCGGACGTGTATGTCGTGGCGCCTGGTCTCGGAGATTATACGGACGAGCTGCTGTTCGGCGATGTCTGGCTGCGCGACGAACTCAAGCCTCGTGATCGCAGCATCATCACCGTCTCGGCCCTGATTGCGTCGGGGCGCATTGCGCAGGTGGGTGGGCATGTCGGTCGGGCGCTCGATAACGGCGTGACCCCAAGCGAGATCGGTGAGATCATCACCCATCTCGCCTTCTACTCCGGCTGGCCGAACGCCATTTCCGCCGTCAACGCGACAAAGGAGGTCTTCGATAAGCGCGGCATCAAGCCGGTTGCGGCCGAGGCGGGGCAGCAGCCACTAGAACTCGATCCAGCTTCCGAGGCGGCAAGGGCGGCGAGCGTGGATACATCGACCGGCCCGGTCGTTCCGGGGCTCGCGGAATATACCAACCGGGTGCTCTTCGGCGATCTCTGGCGACGGCCGCAACTCTCGGCGCGTGACCGCAGCCTTGTCACCATCGCCGGTCTCATCGCAACGGGCAAAGCCGAGCAACTGCCTTTCCATCTAAGTCGAGGCATGGACAACGGCCTGACACGAACCGAGGTAGCGGAGGTTCCGACGCATCTGGCCTATTATGCCGGCTGGCCCAATGCGACGTCGGCGGTGCCGGTCCTGCGCGAGGTCTTCGG
>NZ_RZTI01000084.1:0-26814 GCF_003997275.1 Mesorhizobium sp. M6A.T.Ce.TU.002.03.1.1 | reverse complement strand
CACCTGGTCAAGAAATTTTTTGAACTGCTCGCTTTCCAGCGCGGTGGCAAGGTCAGGCGTATCGAGCAATTGCTCAACTGCCTTGTCTGAATCTGATGTCATCTTGGTCGCCTGTGCTTTGCGTGGGCGCCTCAGTCTCAGTCATACACTTCGCTCGACACCGCCAACGCTGGAAGCGGCTGCGCGATATCAGGAGTAGGACGAGCCCGCGTCACGGAGCGGCAGAGCCATGGGCAACACAGGCCGTCTTGCTGAGAGTTCAGTTCAACCTTGCGTCACTTTGCACGACCACGGCCTTTTTTCCAACAACGTTGTGCCAAAATCCCGTCCCTGCCAATCGATATTGACGATCTGCACGTCGCCGGAACTGCCGACAGAATATTTCCGCCATCTGCAATGGGCTCACTTGGCAGCGGGGCGCGCGTGTGGCGGCATGCGGTGGCCAAAGGAGCAACCGGATCGGAGGCCAGGCGGCGTCACGATTGGCGGGAGACATCGTTCTCGCAGAGAATTCTTTTAGGTGGAAGGGCTGGTCTCGCCGCCGGCGACTTTGGCGAGCGTTTCACAACCCGGTGAACGACAACAAAAGAACGCTGGAACCAAAGGAAATCCGCCATGGCGAAAGAAAAGACATTGGACGATCTCTTCCTCGATACACTCAAAGATATCTATTACGCGGAAAAGAAAATCCTGAAGGCGCTTCCCAAGATGGTGCGCGCCGCCTCATCGGCCGATCTGAAGGCAGCCTTCGAGAAGCACAAGGACGAAACCGACAGTCATGTCGAGCGCCTGCAGCAGGTTTTCGAGCTCCTTGGCAAGCGAGCACAGGGCAAGACGTGTCCCGCGATCGACGGCATCATCGAGGAGGGCGAGGAGATTATGGAGGAGTTCAAGGGAACTCCCGCACTGGACGCCGGTCTGATCTCCGCTGCCCAGGCTGTCGAGCACTACGAGATCACCCGCTATGGCACACTGAAGCGCTGGGCCGAGGTCTTGGGCATGAGCGACGCCGCCAAGCTGCTCGAACAGACGCTCGGCGAAGAGTCTATGACAGACGAGGCGCTCACCGGATTGGCGGACGCCTCGGCCAACGAAATGGCCAAGGCCGCCTGATCACACACCAGCCACCCCCAACTGTGTTGGGGTGGCTGTTTTACTTCCAACATCCGTCTTTCGATAGGAGACAATCATGGGTCGTGGCATTCGACTCTGGCTGCTCGGAGTTTCTATTCCGATCGTCATCCTTCTCGCGCTGTTCATGCGGTAGGAGGAATCGATGGCATCAACCATCCTGGCGACCGACGTCACCGCGCCGGTCGAGTCCTCGTCATCCGCAGTCAACTGGGGACCGATCATCGCCGGCGCCTTCGCTGCCTCGATTCTGACGTTCATCCTGATCCTTCTCGGGTCCGGCCTCGGGCTCACGATGGTGTCTCCATGGTCCAACGAAAGCGCCAGCGTCACCACCTTCTCTGTGTCCACTGCAATCTGGCTGGTCATCGTGCAATGGTTGTCATCCGGGCTCGGGGGTTACCTGACCGGGCGCCTTCGCATCAAATGGGTCGGCATTCATACGGACGAGACGTTCTTCGGGATACCGCGCACGGATTCATGGCCGGGGCGCTGGCGACGCTTCTGGTCGTGTTCGTGCTCGGTTCGGCGCTGTCCGCGGCAATCGGCACCGGCGTCAAGGCGGCCTCGACTGTGGCCTCGGCAGCAGCAATGGGTGCCTCGGCAGGGGCGACCGCAAACGCCGGGAACGACGGAGGCAGCGACGCGACTTCGTATTTCGTCGATGCGCTGTTCCGCCCGACCGATCCTTCCAGGCTGGCGGCGCCGGGCGCGGAGGGCGGGGTGACAGCAGCCGCACAAGCCTTCCGCATCCTCATTACGAGTGCGGCGGCCGGCGAAGTCTCGGCCGACGACAAGACTTATCTGGGCCAACTCGTGGCCGCTCGCACTGGCCTGTCGCAAGCGGATGCTACTGCCCGGATTGATGCGGTGCTTGCTCAGGTCGAGGCGGCCAAAGTCCAAGCACAGGAAGCAGCCGACACAGCTAGAAAAGCCGGCGCCACCTTCGCGCTGGTCGGCGCGCTTTCTCTCATCATCGGTGCGTTCATCGCCAGCGCAGCGGCTGCGTTAGGCGGCAAGCAGCGCGACGACGAAGAAGACGCGCTCTATCTCACAGCCAGTCGAAGCTGAAGACGTCTACTCCCGGCCGACCGAGAGGATCGGCCGGACTCCATCTCCCGCCGCGCTGTCTTATTTTTGTGCAGTGCAGCAACGATGTTGCTGCATGTGCGTTGCACAGATTGCCGTCCATTCCGGGCGTCACAACAGGGACGGCCCCATGCGAAAAATCTCCGACACCATCGCTCGCCTTGCCGCGCTGCAGGCGCGACATGCCGCGCATACCGCCGACCTCGGTGCGTCAAACCACCTCCGGACGCTGGCCGACTTCGGTACCAATCCCGGCGGGTTGGGAGCGAAGGTCTATATTCCCAATGACCTATTCAAGGGCGCCGCAGTCGTCGTCGTGCTGCATGGCTGCACACAGAACGCGGCCGGCTATAACCATCATTCCGGCTGGTCCCAACTCGCCGATGAGGCTGGCTTCGCGCTCCTCTTTCCCGAACAGCAACGCGGCAACAACCCGAACCTCTGTTTCAACTGGTTCCAGCCTGGCGACACCAAGCGTGGTTCGGGCGAGGCGCTTTCGATTCGCCAGATGATCGAGACGATGGTCGTCACCCACGGCCTCGACCGAAGGCGAATTTTCATCACCGGCCTCTCGGCCGGAGGCGCAATGGCGGCGGCCATGCTGGCGACCTATCCGGAAGTGTTTGCCGGCGGTGCGTTAGTCGCCGGCCTGCCCTACGGCAGCGCAACGACAATCCCGGAGGCCTTCGATCGCATGCGGGGCCACGGCGGTCCTTCGGAACAGGATTTGCAACGGGTCCTCCGCGGCGCATCGGATCATCAGGGACCGTGGCCGAGGATTTCGATTTGGCACGGTGCTGCTGACCACACGGTTTCGCCTTCCAACGCGGAAGCGATCGCAGGCCAATGGCGGGGAGTCCACCGGCTTGAGAAAGCGCCGACTCATCGGGAAGCTGCCGGATCGCACGCAAAGCAGGTCTGGCGTAACGGCGCGGGAGAGACCTTGATCGAAATCAACATGATCGCCGGGATGGCCCATGGCACGCCGCTCGGCAACGGCCTGGGCGCTCCGGGACCTTATATGCTTGATGTCGGCATCTCCTCCACACGCGAGATCGCGCAGTTCTGGGGGATCGCGGCCACGGATGAAAGCGCCTCCCGGAAATCGAGGCCGCAAGTGCCCGTCAACCAACCGCCACTACCCCAGTCACCGGCGCCAGGTATAGAAAATGCGAAGACGAAGCCCCCACAGTCGACTGCCGTCCATCAGTTCCCGCGTCACCCGGAATCGGGCCAACCCGGCGTGAATAAGATCATCGAGGATGCCCTGCGGGCAGCGGGCCTGATGCGGTAGGCGGGCGGCGCAAATCGCTCGCCGACTGTCTCGCCGGCCCGCGAAGGTCAAGCGGCTCCGACCAGGCAAGGGAACGCGTCGTTCTTTGGAATCGGTGACCGCTTTTCAGCGAGCAGTCGCCATGCACCTCGTCCAGATTCTGCTTCCCCGCGCGGACAACATCGGTCGCCCATTTGGCCGGGAAGATTTCGACCGTGTGAAGGAAGACCCTGGCCAGCCGTTTCGAAGGCGTCATGGCCTATCTGCAGGCGCCTGCGGAAGGTCAGTGGCAGGATGGCGAGCAGTCCAGCAAAGATGATATCGTCATCTTCGAAGTGATGGTGGATAATATCGACCTGCCGGACTGGCGCAAACGGCGCGCCGAGCTAGAACGGCGGTTCCGGCAGGACACGGTGATCACCCGCTACATCCAAAGCCGCTCGTATAGAGGCCGTTATCGTGTATCCATCAACGTCAATCCGCAAGACCGAGTACGATCCGGAGAAGGGTTCTCTCGGTGTGGTTCGTCGCGAGCGGCAGGCGTTATGACTACGAGGCTGTGCCGCCGGAGACCTATGCGGCGTTCCGAAACGCCTTCGTAAAGGGCCGGTTCTTCAACGACCACTTTCGCGACCGTTTCCGGCACCGCCTGATTGCCGAAGCATAGCGATCGTTGCCTGCACGCGGAGACTCATGCGCCGGTTTCGGAGTTTGACGCGCCGGCTGGCTTTGATTCCGGGGAGCCCTTGTGGCGTAGGAAAATCGACAGCAGGACCAGGACGGCCGTCGACATGAATTCCGACTGCCAGTTCTGAAAGGACTCGAACCATAGCTGGGCGTCGAGAAGATAGTCTCCCACGGATTGAACCTCGCTGCCGTGCCGAAGCGCCTCCTCGTTCACCGCCGCCAGGCTCGCCCCCCAATGCAAGGCAAATGAGATGATGAACAGCAGGGCCAGCGCCAAGCCCAGCGAGTATGAATAGAGCCACGACAGGATCGGGTTGCGCCTGCGGGTGGCGGTCGGAAGTTCGTCCTCGGGCCGGTTGGGATCATCGGGATCACGAGACTCGGCGGAACCGCGCTGGAACAGCATTGCAGTCAGCATGACATAGGCCGACATCTGCAGGAATTCGCTTTCCCAGTTTTCGAAGAGCGCCGAGAGGAAGTCGCCGCTTTTCAAATAAGCCAACAGTCCGATCGCTGCCGAGCCATGCTCACGAAGTTCTTCATTGTAGGCAGAATGCCCCGACCAGATCATGCCGAGTGCGCTGAACAGGAACATCGCCACCAGGGCGATCGTAAGCCCGTTGTCCCGAAATATCGTTCTCATGATCTTGTCTCCCACGGAGCCTTCGGCGAGCGCCAGTTCTCCAGAACCTCTTCAATCCTCACCGCCTCGACTTGCTCGCTGAAACGAGAGCGGTAGAGCTCCAACAGTGCGTCATGCGTCTGGTCGACCATCGGTCGCAAGGACGACACGAAAACCACGGTCGATGGCGCCAACGCTGGCGGGCAACGTTAATTTCTTCGCCCTCGGCGGAGGGTGCTTCGGCGGATAGCCAGCCCGGCGGACCCGCTCGCTCCCCACCCCCGGTTTGGCGCGTAAGTCCTTGGAACGGAGTCGCATCATCGGCGTTACCGGGCCAACCAAACGCTGCCAATGATATGGAGGAACGGGCGTGATCGAGTTGACTGAGAAGGAAAAGCGCTTTCTCAAGCGCGTTGACAGCATCACTCACGTTCCGTGGTCGAACAAAGTCACCGCCTCAGATGCCAAAGGCAAGCCAATGCGTATCGCAAGGGCGACGTTTGCCCGATTAAGAGACGACGGCATCATCATCCGATCTACTAGCGACCTGACCTCGAACACCTACGTCATTAATTCTGCACCCGTGACGCCACAAGTCGCGGAAGTGCAGGAAGCGTCCTGATCGGGCGGGATTAACCTTGCGGGATCGCCCTGATCTCAGCGCCCGATGATCGCGCCTGATTTTGGTTGCGCAGGTCACCGTTTGAGCACTCGCGGGAACAAAGGTCGCGTCCGCCTGTTAGATCACACCTCGAACAACGGGAGACTGCGATGCTCACCAAATCTCTATTAGCCCTCATGCTGGCTACCAGCTTAGCTGCAACAGCAGCACCTGCCCTTTCGCAAGAGACGCCAACACCTACACCGCCTGCCGCAGCCGATGATGCTCGCGACGACTTCGATTGGGGTTGGTTGGGCCTTATCGGCCTACTGGGTCTGGCAGGTCTAACAGGCCGCAGGAGGCGGGACGACACTCTCGGTCGGACGAACGTCAGGTAATGAGCTACGGCGTGAGCGCCGAGCGCCGCTCCGCCATCCTCGCCGCCCCTATGTAGCGCTCTGCCTCAGATGTGCGATGCTGAGCACCGCACGTGCGGCCTTCTACGGCTTATACGGGAGGGTGGCGACCGCTCTTGCATTCGATGTCGAAAGAGGCGGTCTCCATGTCCTCTATCAGCGGCAGTTTCTTCGCCCCATTGTGGAAATCCGGATGGTGCGCCGAGTGAGTTGAAGTCCCGGGCCAATCCCCATTTCGCCCGGTATTCGTCATCATGCCTTCCCAACGGGCCGAAAGGCTCAGCCCACGTTGTCCGTGCTGTTCGGATCGATCTTCGTCAGTCGCTCTCTGGCATCGATCACGCGCCTTTGCTCGGCCCTTATCCGGCCGCACAGCGCGAGATTAAGGGCGACGCCACCGTCCTCGTCCAGCAACTCACTCGCGCGCTTCAGAGAGTTCTCGGCTCGTTTTACACCCTGTCTAGCCTTGGCCACTTCGAGGCGATAAATTTCAAACATTTTCCCGCGTCCTTTGCGGTTGCGGTCCCTTCGATAGTAGTTAACCGGCGTCGAACCCGTTTGTTCCGGCCGCGCCGGTGGCTATTTCCCGCTTTTAAAAGAGTAGGGGATTGCCGCGCGAGAACGTTGCGCACGTTCGACACCTGCCATTGGCCATTGCGCGCTGTGCGAACGCCGCGGTTGTTTAGAGCGATTGCCAGTCCACGTAGGCTGGTGATGCCCGACCGCTGAATGGAAGCGATGATTGGCAGCACGGCTGGGCAAACCGGTCGGCTTCTTCGATCGACATCTTCCGACCTTTCGCCGCGGCTTCGGCGGTGTTGGTCGGATTGCCGAGCTTTATGCTCGTCCTGCGTGAGGCAAGGGCGGCTTTGGTGCGCTCCGAGATCAATCGACGCTCCTTCTCGGCCAAAGCGGCGTAAAGGTGCAGCATAAACGGGTCGGCGTCAGCGCCGACGATGATCGAATAGTAGTTGGCGATGGCGCAGCCCAAGCTGTTTGCCAAGGGGCCAGCGACGACCGTTGACAACACTGTCCCGCGCTTTGACGGCACAAAGGGCGTAACCCAGACTTCGGGCGTCACGATCGATGACAGCGACAAGGCAACCGCTTCAGGTGGCTTTTATGTCGGCTCGGCTCGTGTCGGCGGCGCTCCTGATGCAGTTATGGAGGATCAGAAGTCGTCCGGGACAGGGGGCGGAACGCCGGTCGCTACGACATGGACGACGCATGTTCTCAACACCGAAGTTCGCGACCCGTCAGGCCTAGTATCAATCTCCTCCGACCAGTTCACTCCGACTGTTAATGGTTGGGTCGAATGGGAGATTAGATCCTATACCATCCCTGGTTTCGGCTCACGCCTGCAAAACATCACCGATGGCACGACCGCCGGGATGGGTATGCTGGGTAACGGAAACAACGGGCCAAGCTCAGGTGCGACATCAACAGGCGGCGCGGCGGTCGTCGCCAGCAAGGCCTTTGCGATCCAGTACTACGCCACGACAGCCGCCGCGAACGGCCTTGGCCAGGCTCTTTCGCAGGGAACAGAGTCTACGCCCGGGTGAAATTCTGGAGGGCGACATGAAATACGCCCGCGTCATTGATGGCGTGGTGGATTCGATTTCGTACGATCTGCCCTATTTCGAAGGTGGCCCAGAGCCGGGATGGACAGAGGTTCCCGACGATGTTTTCGCCGGCTTTTCATTCGATGGTGAGAATTTTACCGGAGAGCCAACGCCGCCGCCTCGTCCGACAGTTCTGAAATCGCTTGTGCAGGCTCGTATCATCGAAGCTGGCAAGATGGCTTCCGCCTACGCCGCCTTGACGCAAAACCCGGTCTAATTTCGCCCGCTGGTTTGCTCCCGATCGACCCGAGGTCTACTGCAACGACCCGGACGCCATCCTGCTAGTCACGGCTCTTGGCCTCGACCCTGACGCGATTCTCGCGCCTATCGTTTGAAAGACGCTTAAATTCGGCAACGTCACCGTGCCGATCCGATTTTCGACGGGGAGCCTTAGGCCAGATAAAGATTTCTAGCGGGTGTGTTTCTCAAGCGGAACTTTAGTAAATCCTAATGATTGTCTGTGACTAGCGGGCACGCACCTCCGCGGCCCGCTGTAGATCGGGACGCAAACCCGATCGGGCCCGCGCTCTCCGCCAGAGGCGCGGGCTTTGCCAACTGCCGGTTGGTAGACGCGCACCGGTGGCGCGCGTAGGTTCCTACGATCCGGGCACAAGCCCCCCCCGCCTACCCCCCGTGCCTGGTGAACGACTGAAGCCCGCTGTGCCGAAAGGTGCGGCGGGTTTCTTTACCTCCGTATGGAACACTTGGTTGGAGGGACAGTTCGGTTCCTGCAGCATCTCCTGTGCAGAAATGCTGCAAGGTGGGGAAGGCGGATGAGCATCGTCCGAAGGGTCGGTCCAGTTCTGGATCAGGCAATCGCCGCAATCCTCAACAGGGCGGACCATGGGGACATCGTCTCGATCAAAGCGGCATTGAACCATATTCGGCACTCTGCGCCTGATTTGGTCGCATCCAACGACGAGCTAATAGAGGCAATTATAGAGGCCGCTACTGCCCTGGGCCTGACCGTGGCTTCCGATGCGGACGAGTAGTCGCCGTCCAACCTAGCGCCAGTTATCCTCGCCCTCTACCAAACATCTGAGCACCCCCTAATTTACCCCTCATGGGTCTTCTCTGGTTCTCTCCCCCTGTCTACGTGAAGGCGAACCGCCCGGGCATTCGCCATGGGGTCAGCCACGTCGAGGGAGCCGCTGAGGAACTCATGGCGTGGGACACAAAGGGGCCGAGGTGGACGAAAGCGGTCCAATCATGCGTTGACGCGTTCGAGGGCAGAGTGTCCCCCCAAGAGGTCCGTGAAGCCTTTGAGGCGGCTGCCAGGGAGGCGAGCGTATATCTCTCGCCTGAGTAGGGAGGTATCATGGCAACCCTTTGGTTCGTCCCTCCGGTGTTCGTAAAGACTGAAACGGACGGTGCCAGGCATGGCTGCAACAATGCGAGGGCAGCCCTTGAGCAGCTCAAGACGTGGACCCGGAGAGGACCTCGCTGGCACAAGGCGTGGACCCTCTGCATGTCAGCACTGGAGGGCGATCCGATTGCCCCTCACGTGATACGAAAGGCTTTCGTGGCTGCCGCTAAGGAGGCGGAGATGTATCTCTCGCCCGAGTAGGAAGTATCATGGCTCTCCACTGGTTTCACCCTCCGATCAATGTCGAGACGGACCGACCTGGGCTCACCTACGGCTGCAACAATGTCGAGGGAGCCGCTGCGGAACTCATGAAGTGGACCAAGCGGGGGCCTAAGTGGAAGGAGGCGGTCGAGGCCTGCATGGCCGTCCTTGAAGACCAAGGCACAGCCGACTATCGCCCGAGACGAATGGCATCGTCTGCCGCAGATTCGACTCTTAAGCTGGCGCTCTCCCGCGCCGAACTAAGGCGTGAACCGGCATGCCTTCCACATCGATACGCAAAACGGAATACGATCCGGACCGTAGGACCCTCTCGGTGTGGTTCGTGGCCAGCGGCCAATGCTACCAGTTTGAGGACGTGCCGCCGGAGACCTTCGCCGAGTTCCGAGCCGCATTCGCCAAGGGCCGCTTCTTCAACGAGCGCATCCGCAATCGATTCCGGTACTGCCTGGTCGGGACCCGCGGTCGACTGAGCAGCATCAGCGGACCTTTTGGCAGGGATGCGGCTCATTCGCCGCTGCCCTCCGGCCAGCCCTTTGCGAGGCAGGTCGGACATCGGAACGAAAGGCGGATTCGCGAATTCTACTGCTAGATAATCGGAATCGTCGCCCATGAGGCTCGCGACCCTCCACCTTGAAACTGCGCGATACGGCGACGTATACCGCGCCGAAAGGCTCGCGCGGCTGAGGCAGCAAATGATCCGGCACATCAGGCGCACTGACGCCTCGGCTCAAAAAGTCGAGCAAGCGCTGGCAAGTTTGGCCGAAGCAAACGCACCCATGGACCGGCTCGCGCGACATCAGTTGGGCCGAGCTTATTTGCGCTCGCGCCCGACGACGTAAGGAAGGCCTTCGAGGCTGCTGCCGAGGAGCAGGGGGTGCTGCGCTCCTCCTCTAATTAGGGCTCACTTTGCGTGTGCGCTGTTGAACACCGGATGCCGCAGGCCTCCGAGTTATCCTTTGATGCGATCGCCGCCACGACTAGGCCGACGACAAGCGAAATGGCAAGGGCGACACCTACCGGCAGATGATGCATCCGATCTTCTTACCGAACTGTCCAACTAGGGCGGATAACGTTTAGAGACAGCCCCATCACGGCCCCAAGCATGCTCAATGAAGGGTTAAACCGCCCTCCGCACATCTTCCCGAGGCCGCATCTAGCGCCTGCGATTCCACAACAGGGTGCGGCGTCTTTGGTGTATGATAAAGCTGCACGAACAAAATCTCTGGGCGAAGGGGTTTGTCATGCCGATTCGTGGAAGAGCCGAGCATGCGGGTGTCTTCAACCCGTCCGAGCTGGAGCTACTGGCCCGGGTGTTCGCGCGGTTGAAGATTGACGGCCAATCGGAAAAACAATGCGAAACGCTCGCGTCCCGAATTATTGCTAATTACATGGCCGGAGTGGTGGACGAAGAAGAACTTCTTTCCGCTTCGAAACAAGCGCTGGGGCGATAGGCGGCCGGCACCGCACCAGAATCCCTCCGCATCGGCTCTCAGGAATCGAACTCGAGTCGAGTGTGACCAGGCTGTTCATGCCAAATGACCTGTCGAAGATCGCGCCGATCGACTACCTGGCCGCAGGTCGGGCAGGAATAGAAATGCTCAGCCTCATGCTTCACGGCTTCGCCATGTCGCGTGCCGGCGATCGGCGGCCCGAGGTCGGAGAGTTTTGTCATTATATTGCCGGCAATGCCTTCGCGGCCTCGGTCAGAATTGCCCGATCGTTGCCGTGCTTGCGGATCAGCTCGCGCACCTGTTCCGGCGTTATGTTGTTCTGCAGAGCGAAAAACCTCATCTCATAACCATCGTCCGACGATACCTTGTTGCGGTCACGGAAGTCGCGTTTGCTTTTGTTGTCTGCCATATCGCACATCCTCTTAGAATTTCATTATGTGCGCTCTGGCTAATATACGCCGGTGACCTAGACTAGGTTCCATGCATAGGCGGGCAGATGCCGATACCGGCCGGCTGCGGTTCATCCCCCCGATGGAGCCCAAGTTGGTGGCCAAGCCGCCCGAGGGTGACAACTGGATTCATGAGATCAAGCTGGATGGCTACCGTGCCCAGGTGGTCATCAACAGCCCCGAGGATATTCGCGTCTATACCAAAACCGGCAAGGACTGGACGCGCAAATACCTGGGCATCGTGGAAGCCGCGAGGGAGATCGCCGTCGAGAACGCCATCATCGACGGCGAGGCTGTTGTCACCAACATTGCCGGCATGCCCGACTTCAATGCGCTCCAGAATGCTGTCCACAACAATCCCTATGCCATGTATCTCTGCGCCTTCGACATTCTGCACCTGAACGGCCAGGATCTACGCGACATCGGCTGCGAGTCGCGTCGCGAAATTCTCTCCGGCATCATCAAGCCGAACAGCCGGATCCAGTTCAGCGAGGCTATGCCTGGCGACGCGAAATCGATCTTCTATCTCGTCGAGCAGGTCGAGCTTGAGGGCATTGTATCGAAGCGCTCCGACAGCAAATATCGCAGCGGCCCGACCTCGAACTGGCAGAAGACCAAGAGCTTCACGGTCGACGAATTCGAACTTTTGGGCATTGAGCGCGAGCCTGGCAAGGCAGCCTTCGCCCTTTTGGGACAGCCAGGAACCGGCAGGTATGTCGGTTCCGCGTTTATCACCTTGGGCCGCGACATGAAGGAGCGGCTGTTGAAGCGGGTGCGGGAACACGCCGGGCCGCCGCCGGAGGGCATGAAGAAACGGCCTGCAACGCAGTGGGTCGGGCCGGGTGTAAAGCTGCGCGTCAAGCATCTCCGCGGCGACCACAGCCACATACGGCATGCTTCGTTGCTCGGTTTCAGTGACGAGGAGTAGCTTCGGTTGGGCCATTGGCTTAGCCGATCGATGATGCTTATCCCGTTCAACTGAAGCCTGGCGAGGTTCCTGGATAGAAGTGGTCCCAGGGAAAGCCGATGGCGGTGCGCGTTCCGAACCTTCCGGGGACAAACACGCCCCAAACGACCTTTCCTAGGAGCTCGAGTTCGACTTCCGGTTGGCGTTTTATATATAAACAATGAAAGTGCCGCCGCACCATATAGGCGACTAGATCGGCGAGCTCTAGTTCTAGTTGAGAACCCTTTGGATCAGTCACGGGAAGGCCAATCAATTGGCATCGAGAGATGTATAGGTAGGTCAGGTCGTGCCGCAGAGCGCGCCCGACCCGCTCAACAGAGAAATCTATAGAGTTGCGTTTATGATCGTCGCCTTGCGCTTCTACAACAAAGTCGATCGAAAACCCTTGTTGCGTAAGATGGTCAGTCATATGGGTTAAAGCGGCAGATAACGTTTTGTCCCGGATTTTTTGCTCAGCTTGCCCTTTGGATTCTGTCGGACTTGATCGGAGGTAGGGGAAGACAGTCGCGGAAATAAATCGCCGATCGTCCGGTGATGCCAGGGCGGTGGCAAGTTCGCGCAGCAGCTCATTTACTTGCTGGATAGGCATTGTGATTCGGTTGCGACCTCGCCAACGCTCATTACGAAATTCCTTAACGTGAAATGCCCAACTTGTCGGGTCTTCATCGGGCCTGATTAGGCACTTTAGCGACCGCATCCGTTCGGAGATTTTTTGATAGAATTCGATGTGGAGGCTGACGAACGCAAAAACGTATAGAAGTAACGTTTCATGCCTAAACCACTCCACGGCTTCGTCGCCGAACAAAGTGGTCCGCCCCCTTTGTGTCTCAGGCGTGGGAAAATTGAGAGTATTCGGGCGCTGACATATCGGGCACTTCAGCTCGAGGCCAGACAAGGCCCATCTCCCTCCATCCGCTGATTGAATCGGCGCGAACTCGAAAGGTAATTTTTCCGCCCACGGGGGAGGGAATTGGTGCTCGCATGTGCAGGTTAGGATAATATCCTCCACATCAGGCGGTCGCTTGAACAGCGGCGTCTGATAGTCTCCCAATTGGATGTGGCGCAGTCTTCGCGCACTGTCTGGGTAAATTGGTGGCTTCTGCGGCTTGGCCATGAATCAACCAAGCAAATGTTACAGACCAGATCAATAGCAGATGAAGGGATCGTGGAGCCAGCAGTGCAACACGTCCAGCACTGGGAAGCGGGCAACTGAAGTCGTTTGGAGTATCAAAGGAAGCGCTCGCCTTCGGCGCGGTGCTCGAAACAGAACCAGTGCGATGGCTGCCGAGGCTTGGCAAAGCCCCATCCTGCGTTCTTGCGACAGCCGGGATGCTCGCACCTATGGTGCTGAATGCCCGGGCGTGTGACGGGCTCCATTGCACCGGGAAGGCGGATTTCGTCGCTCATTGTCCGACAGCGAACGAAATAAGAACAAAAGAGTCAAGGACGTCTTGACGTGCTAGGAAGATGTTCCTTATTTCTGCTTCGATCTGAGGCGGAAAGGAACGTGGCGAAGCGCCAATCGCGCTGGCCGGCGACGCTATGGCAGAAACAGCAGAGGACAATTTCCGGATCGAAGTTTGGGATCGCGAGGAGAAGACGCTGGTCGAGACAATTTGTCGATCGCCGGACTCATTTGTCAGCCAAGCGGCCTGGCAGTCTGCTATCCGGCGTCGACCGGGCATGCTCCTGATCCACTACAACAGCCGGCACGTAATGGAGAAGATCATCACGCCAGGTGAACCGACGGTGCCGCCGCGGACCATCGTAGAGGGCAGCGTACATGCAGGGCTAGACGTATCGCTAGGCGATCTCCGCGAATGGCACACTTTACGCGCCTGGTGTCGAAACTGCTCGCACCATGCGCAGGTAAAGGCGCCGGCCCTCATCAAGCGCTATGGTAAGGACGCGCTGTTAAGCACGGTGGAAAGGGTGCTGTTTTGCACGAGTTGCGAGCGAGGCGGGCCGGTTCGGCTCGAGATCCACAAGCTGCCGCGGAATTGAAAGGATGTGAAATGCAGGACCTTATCGATTTTCTACAAACCAACTCGGCGCTGGTCCTGGCAAATCCAGTTCCCTTCGCCACATTCGCGCTTCTTTTCGGAAGCGGAGGTTTCGTGGTCGGGCGCTATTTCTTGGCAGAGCGTATAGCCAATTTGGAAAGCCGCCTCGCGACGCGGAATGACGAGATAGCCGCACTCAAAGACGGCCGCCCGACTGCCGTAGAACCAGAGGCCCCGATGGTGCCGATTCTGGCCACGGATGCCCAGTGGGCAAATGAAGAGGTTGCGCCGCTCGTCGGGAATTTATTTAACGGCACCGAAGAAAAAGTACGTCTAAGCCAGGCGTGATAAGGCGTCTGCCGCTGGACGCCCGACGCGCTTTGGTAATCTAAAAAGGAAGGTGGCCGGCGCCACTTGGGGGGCGTTGGGGTAGATTGCCTGTAGGGCGCCGGCCTGGCGGATTGGGGGCCGCCGCACCAAGAAGCTAACAGAGGCTTTGGCTGGCGGTAGGTACGCGATAGCGGAAGATGTACATCGGTATAAAGCGGGCGCTCGTTATTTGAACGATACGCCTCGATTGTGAAAATCCTCACGCAGCGCCTATGTCGAGTGGGTAGTTTTGCAGGCCAAGTGGAACATTAGTTTGCTCTAAGAGTTCGTGCCTGGCGGCAGGCGTCGCCCCCGGTGTCTGCTGAAGACCGGACCTCCCGATCGGCCCGCGCTCACCGGCAAGGAGCGCGGGCTTCTTCTCGGCTTAGAGGCGAACGATGGAAGACAACCCCTTAATTATATACATCGTATCCGTATTCGAGAAGCCGCACTGGCGCACGGTACTTACCACGAAGGACAGGGCCAAGGCGGAAGCTCTGGCCGAGGAGATCGGCGAGAAAGCCCGGATCGAAGAGATCGCGCGGAAGGTGAATCGGCGCTAGAAAGAGGGCGGCGCAGCTTCGCGCCCGGCCCACTGTTGTCGACCGCATTCGCGCCGCTAAGGTGACTGGATTTCTTTCAGACCCGCTCCACTCCATTAGGTTTCGCCAACGTGATTCCGGCCGTGATGCCGAAATATGCTGCGTAAAATTCTTCACAAAAGCCACCGGCCGGGCTTTGTGAAGGGGATCTATGCCGGGGAAGCCGCTCTTTCTAAAGTGGGCATAATGGCCCTTCGCCAATAGTCGGCTCGAGTCTCGGCCAACGATCGCGGTGGCTATCTCTAGATCAGTGGCAAACGTTGGCAGTCTGTCTAGTGCAGTGTTGGTTACGGTGCGCGGTTCTGGAGTCATTGTGGCTTGTCTTGTTCTCTCGCGTCAGTTCCTTCAGTCTTTTCCGCGTCTAGTATTCGGAGGGCGGAAGCTTTGTGGGCCGCCGCCGCGGCTCCTGGCGCTGTCTGCACGGCAGGGCAATCCTGGTACGTGGAAGGCTTACGCGGCGCTTGCGGCATAGTCTGGAGCGGCCTAAGGTCGAGGCATGGATCACAGCAAATGTCCGAAAATATTTATCGAAGGGTTGCCCGATCTCGAACAGGAACCCGCAACGACATTGAACCGTCAACTTTTTAAACTGGGGCCAATCGTAGACCGGCTCCGGCCTGCGTTGTTGCTGTCCGATTTTTGCGAGTTATGGGTCGAAGGGCGCCAAGTGCACCGCGACAACAAGCGATCTGTGAACCCTGATCCCGAAGTGGAACTATCTTCTAGCACGGAGTTTTTTGCCGATTCCAAAAGCTTCGTAGAATGGATGAGCATTGCAGATCGCGATGTGGCCCATACGATAGGAGACTTTGCGGGCCTTCTTCGGAAGATTTGCGAGACCATCAAAACAATACCTACTGTTTTGGCCAAGCTTGAAGGTGATGACATCGACAGGCTCTTTGAGCGTATCCACAACAGTCTCCCAGCAGCACACCTTTCGCAGGGTACGGTGGACGCCCTAGAGAACGTCCTGCTTAAATTTTATGATTCGCTGAGACCTGCGGAGACAGAGACCAACCGTCTTTGGAACGTTTGGCGTGATCGACCCGCTTAGTCCACCATATCGCGTAGCGGCTTCCTGCGCTTCGGCGGCCGGTGCTTCTCGACCAGCCTGACCCTATCGATGTCGACCGTGACCAGCGGTCCCATGGCGATTGTGACCCTGCCGCCTTCCTCGTCTATGCGCGTGATCTCGCCACGAAGCTCGATCTGCTGCCCCCTCTTCACTTTGGTATGGTCAATGATGGAATGCGGGAAGCCGTAGCTCGGGATGGAAACACTGACGCGGTCCTCAGTGACCCGTCTGCGGACGGTAGCCGTGATCGCCACCACATCTCCAATCCCAATTCCCCGCGCCATTCCAAGAGTCTGGGGCGGGCTGGGCGTTAATCAAGGTTCTGCTAATATACTGGAGATGAGCGCAGCAGCAGGCAGGGGCGCGCAAGAAGTTGCCGACCCGGTGAGGGCGTGCGATGGTGTGGCAGACCGAAGCAGCGGGAGGGCTTGGTGTGCTAAACGATCTGAAGGAATGGGCGATCGAGAAGACCGAGGAGACAAAAGAGGTTGCCACAGGCGTTGCCAACGAAGTCCAAACTACTGGCGTCATGGATTGGTCCACCACAGTTTGGATGGTGATTGGCGGGTTTGCGCTTCTAATGATTATTGGTGCAAGCAGTCGCTAACGCCCAAAGCCGCACTCAATCCTGATGTTCTTCCGCTATTGCAGTCAGGGCTATGCGTTCTTGGGCAAGAAGCCCTTCGCCTCCAGATCGGCGATTATGAGGATTTCCACATAGGACGCGACTGTGCGGCGGTCGGCCTTAGCCGCGCGCTCGAGTGCCTCCTTAACAGCAGGTTCAATTCTTAATCCGAGGGGTGCCGTACGGGCCATGCCAAGCTCCTGCCAGGACAGTTAACGCCGACCGCGGTAGATACTTGGGATCGATGGTGGCTCGCTTAGATGAGCGGGATCGGACCGTGGAATGGTGGCAAGCGCCCAGCCGATGGGCCGCGGATACGTTCGCCGATTGCATGTCCGTGGAGCGTCCGTCCGAAAAGTTCGCGGTCTACGGTGGCTTCGCCGCCTAACCGTTCCGCCACCGGCAAACGACAAAGCCCGCTTCGGCGGGCTTTTTGCTGTGGCCCGTGTTGCAGATGTGTTGCATGGAGTCCGTGGGAATATTTGACAAAGCCCGGAAATGCGCGGTTTTCGTTGTAACGTGTTGCGACATCATATTAGCCAGAATACTGGCAGATGTTTCTCTAAGTTGTTGATTTTGCTGGTGCCCCCGGACGGAATCGAACCGCCGACCTTCGGTTTACAAAACCGCTGCTCTACCAGCTGAGCTACAAGGGCACGGCGCTCCGGTTAGCATATTTGTTGCGCCAGTAAAGACAAAACTCTGTTTTCGGTTGCCGGCGAACCCGCCGGAGCGGCCGGCGCGGGCCTCCTGAAAACGGCCAATTCGCTTCCTATATTGATCGAAGGTGCAATCGGATAGGCGAGGGTGCCGCATGATCAGATTTGTCGTCATTGCCCTGGTCGTCGTCGTGGCCTGGATTCTCTTGGTGAAGCTCGTCAAGAATCTGAAGAGCGCCAATGTCGATTGGACCGGCGTCACCACCATCATCGGCTTCATCGCGCTCGCCTTCTGGCTGCGTCATATCACCGGCATAGGCTGAGGCCTCCCCGCCGGGATGTCGACCGGCGCCGCCTGCCGGTCATGATTGCGTGCTGACAGCGAACCTTGTCAGACCGGTCGATTTTCCTCGTTCGAAAAAATTCGAAAATCATCGAACCTTTTTCCTTGCCGCAACGACTGATGGTCAAGAGGCGGATGGATCGCCTCTCACACAACGCAGTAAGGAGATCGTCATGTTCAAGCGCACCATCGTTTCCGGCCTCATCGCCACCGCTGTCGCCGCCGCCATGCTGGCCGGCACCGTTCAGCCTTCGGCCGCCCATCACAAGCATCACAACAAGCACCTTGGCATCGGCATTGCCGCCGGCGTCGGCGGCTTCCTGCTCGGCACCGCGCTCGCCCAGCCTCGCACCGTCTATATCGAGGAACACGGCGGTTCGTGGCACGTCCGGCGCTGCCTCAACCGCTATCAGAGCTACGATCCGTACTCCGATACCTATGTCGGCTACGACGGCTACCGTCACCGTTGCCGGATTTGAGAGGACCGTTTCAGGCAACCGGAAGAAGGGGCACCCCACTGCCCCTTTTTCAGCTGTCTGGGTTGCAAATTGAACCCGGCACCGCAACCGGTTCCAGCGAGGGATGTACAGGGATTTTTCGACATCTTAGTCTGGCGGTGAAGGCACCAGAGGGAGAGGGACGCTTGGACGAGCACGAACCCAAGGAAGAGCAGATTGAGACGGATTTCCGCAACGGCACGATCACCACCGTCGGCATTCTACTGGCTTTCTCGCTGGGCTTCATCACGCATTGGGCCGCCAACCCGCTCCCTTGGGAAATCTATCACCTGGCAGCAGTCGTGCCGATTTTGATAGGCATTGCCTTGCAGATACGAGCGCTGCGGTTGCTGCTCGACACAACGTCTCTACAGCGACGCGTCTATGAACGCGCCACCCGCATCTTCATCGCCGGCCTCATCTTCACCGCCTGCGGAGTTGGGCTGGCGATGCTGCTTGATTTCTACGACCTATCGACCAGGAGCGCGGTGCCCGGGGCCTAGCTCATCCTGACAGATGTCGCACCATTCGGCGCCGGTCAGCGCTGCCATGCGCTCGACGCCTATTTTCACCGCTGCATTGGTTGCGCCGGCCGCTGGCACGACCTGATCGTAGACGCGCAGCGATACGTCGCAATAGACCGGCAACGGCGAGGCGAGGCCGAAGGGGCAGACGCCGCCAATCGGATGGCCAGTGATTTCGGCCACCTGCTCGGCATCGAGCATGCGCGGCTTGCCGCCGAATGCATCGCGCGATTTGCGATTGTCGATGCGCGCGTCGCCGCGGGCGACGACCAGCATGACCCGGTCACCGACGCGCAGGCAGATGGTCTTGGCGATCTGCCCCGGCTCGACGCCGTGCGCCTCGGCCGCGAGCGCGACGGTCGCCGAGCTTGTCGGCGTTTCGATCACCTCGATGTCGGGGGCATATTCGGCGAAGAAGGCTTTGACGGATTGGAGGCTCATGCGTCTTTCGGGCGTCGGCTGGCGGAAGGTGGACGCAAACTTGGCCGTAGCCGGGCGGCTGTCAAGGTGAGCGCCCTGCGCCAATCTCGAAGAGTGAACCCGGTTCGGCGGCGCGGCTTGGTGAAGAAGGGGGTGGCAGACCACCAATCATCCTGGTTATTTCCGTTGCGGCTTCGTGCACGAGCGGGCCGATCTCAGCCAGCCGCTCCGGTGTGACGCGCACCGTCGGCCCCGAGACCGAAACGCCGCCGATCGGCTCGCCGAACTCGTTGAAGATGGCGGCGGCCACGCAGCGCATGCCGGGATGCCGCTCCTCGTCGTCGACCGACCAGCCGCGCAGCTTGATCGTCACCAGGTCGCGCGCCAGCGCCGAGATGTCGGACAGCGTCTTTTCGGTGAAGCGCTCCAGCCCCGCCCGGCGTAAGATGGCGCCGACGCGCTCCGGCTCGAGATGCGCCAGCACCGCCTTGCCGATGCCCGAGGCATGGAAGGAGCTGCGCGTGCCCGGCCGGAAGAAGGCGCGGATCGCCTGGTGCGTCTCGACCTGGCTGACGAAGACGACGCAGTCGTCCTCGGCGACGCCGAGATTGGCGGTCTCGCCGGTCTTCTCCATGAGTTCCTGCATGACGATGCGGGCGCGGTCGACCAGCTTGCGGCGGCGCAGGAACGCCGCACCCATGCGATAAGTCTCGACGCCGATCGACCAAAGCTGGTCGGTGCTGTCGAACTCGACCATGCCGTGGTTTTCCAGCGTCGTCAGCATGCGGTAGGCGGTAGACGCGGCGAGGCCGCTCTGCGCGGCGATCTCGCTCAGCGACAGGCCGCTGCCGTCGGCGACGATGGCCAGGATGCGCAGCGCCCGATCGAGCGACTGCACCGAAGCGGCCTCGGACGGACCGTGGAAGGCGCGCGGCCGTCCGCGCTGGCGTTTTTCGGTGGTTTCCATGACGGCATTCTTGCCGATTTCGCGAAATGCGCAATGAAAAAGTTTTTCACGATTCGCATCCGCCGAATCCATGGAAAACGCAAAACATAATTAAATCAGAGCATAGTAGCTGTTTTCTAGAAATGAAAAAATATTCTGAAAAAATTGAAAAATAGTCGGCCCACTGGCATTCTCAGCCATCAACAAATTCCGTGGAGGCTGAAATGGCCAGGATGCGCGCGGTCGACGCAGCGGTTCTCGTTCTCGAAAAGGAAGGTATTTCCTGCGCCTTCGGCGTACCGGGTGCTGCGATAAACCCGTTCTATTCGGCGCTGAAGGCGAGGGGCACCATCCGCCACATCCTGGCGCGCCATGTCGAGGCGGCGTCGCACATGGCCGAAGGCTTTACCCGCGCCAAATCAGGCAATATCGGCCTGTGCGTCGGCACTTCGGGTCCGGCCGGCACCGACATGATCACCGGCCTCTATTCGGCCGCGGCTGATTCTATTCCCATCCTCTGCATCACCGGCCAGGCGCCGCGGGCGCGCCTCAACAAGGAGGATTTCCAGGCCGTCGACATAGCTGCGATCGCAGCACCCGTCGCCAAATGGGCGGTCACCGTCATGGAACCTTATCTCGTGCCGATGGCGCTGCAGAAGGCGTTTCACTTGATGCGCTCATCGCGGCCGGGGCCGGTGCTGATCGATCTGCCGGTCGATGTGCAACTGGCCGAGATCGAGTTCGATATCGATGCCTATGAGCCGCTGGTGCCGTTCAAGCCGGCAATGTCGCGCAGCCAGGCGGAGAAGGCGTTGGCGATGCTCAACGCGGCCGAAAGACCGCTGATCGTCGCCGGCGGCGGCATCATCAATGCCGATGCCTCGGACCTGCTGATCGAATTCGCCGAAGTTACCGGCGTGCCTGTTATCCCGACGCTGATGGGCTGGGGCGCGATCCCCGACGACCACCGGCTGATGGCCGGCATGTGCGGGCTGCAGACGTCGCATCGATACGGCAACGCGACGATGCTCGAGGCCGACTTCGTCTTCGGCATCGGCAACCGCTGGGCCAACCGCCACACCGGCTCTGTCGACGTCTACACCAGAGGCAAAAAATTCATCCATGTCGACATCGAGCCCACTCAGATAGGCCGCGTCTTCGCGCCGGATCTCGGTGTCGTGTCGGATGCGGGCGCGGCGCTCAAAATGCTGCTCGACGTCGCCACCGAGTGGAAGACAGCGGGGAAACTGCGCGACTGGTCGGGCTGGGTCAGGGAATGCCAGGGTCGCAAGAAGACGATGAAGCGCAAGACGCATTTCGACCAGGTGCCGCTGAAGCCGCAGCGCGTCTATGAGGAGATGAACAAGGCATTCGGCCGCGATACCACCTATGTCACCACGATCGGGCTTTCGCAGATCGCCGGCGCGCAGTTCCTGCATGTCTACAAGCCGCGCAACTGGATCAATTGCGGCCAGGCCGGCCCGCTTGGCTGGACGCTGCCGGCAGCGCTTGGCGTCCGCGCCGCCGATCCGCAGCGCAACATCGTGGCGCTGTCCGGCGACTATGATTTCCAGTTCATGATCGAGGAACTGGCGGTCGGCGCGCAGCACAAATTGCCTTACATCCATGTCGTCGTGAACAATGCCTATCTCGGCCTGATCCGCCAGGCGCAGCGCGGCTTTTCGATGGATTTCGAGGTCAGCCTCGCCTTCGAGAACGTCAACCGCAAAGACGATCCCGAGGCTGGCTACGGCGTCGATCATGTCGCTGTCGCCGAGGCCATGGGCTGCAAGGCGGTCCGGGTGCGCAGGCCTGAGGAATTCGCCGGCGCCTTCGAGCAGGCGCAGCGCCTGATGAAGGAGCACCAGGTTCCCGTCGTGCTCGAATTCATCCTCGAGCGCGTCACCAACATTTCGATGGGCACCGAAATCGACAAGATCACCGAGTTCGAGGAGCTTGCCGAACATCACAAAGACGCGCCGACCGCGATCGTGATGCTCGATTAGAGCCTGATCCATCCCGCTGGGATGGGGCTCTATCTTCTTGTTTGACCATGATCTTTCCGAAAACCGGTTTTCACTTTTCGGGATCATGGTCTGGAACCGGAGAAAAAAGAATGCCGCGTTTTTCAGCCAATCTCTCGATGCTCTTTGGCGAGCACGATTTCCTCGACCGCTTCGATGCCGCCGCCCGCGCCGGCTTCAAAGGCGTCGAATATATCGGTCCTTATGACCATGCGCCGGAGGTGGTTGCCGCGAGGCTCAGGAAGAACGGCCTGACCCAGGTGCTGTTCAACCTGCCGGCCGGCGATTGGGCCAAGGGCGAGCGCGGCATCGCCGTGTTGCCGGATCGCGTTCCCGAGTTCCGGCAAGGCGTCGCCAAGGCGATCACCTACGCTCATGCGCTGGGTTGCGAACAGGTCAACTGCCTTGCCGGCATCGCGCCGCGGGGCGTCGAACGGAGCGTGCTGGAAGATGTCTTTGCCGAGAACCTGGCTTTCGCAGCGGAGAAGCTGGAGCAGGCCGGCATCAGGCTTCTGATCGAGCCGATCAACACGCTCGATATTCCAGGCTTCTTCCTGAATTATTCGGATCAGGCCTTGGCGCTCATCGACCGCGTCGGCTCGAAGAACCTGTTCCTGCAATACGACATCTATCACATGCAGATCATGGAGGGGGATCTCGCCCGCACCATCGAGGCAAACCTCGGCCGCATCGCGCATATCCAGCTTGCGGACAATCCCGGCCGTCATGAGCCGGGGACGGGCGAGATCAATTTTCCCTTTCTGTACAACCACATCGACCGCATTGGTTATTCCGGCTGGATCGGCGCGGAGTACAAGCCGAAGGCGGGGACGGAAGCCGGACTCGGATGGTTCCGGAACTTGGCCGGGCAGGGTAGTGCGGCGGCGTAGGTGCAGGAAGTCGCGATTGAAGTCGAGTCCCTTCGCGCCCCCCTCTGGCCTGCCGGCCATCTCCCCCACGGGTGGGGAGATCGGCAGTTTCGGCGCCGGCTTTTAACTTTCCCGACCTCTAAAATTGGCGAAAGCGGCGGCGACATCCAATCTCCCCACCCGTGGGGGAGATGGCCGGCAGGCCAGAGGGGGGCGCGAAGGAACGCGGCCTTAACAAGCAAACACGACGGAGAAAATGAATGGAAACCATCGGTTTCATCGGCCTCGGCATCATGGGCGCGCCGATGGCGGGGCATCTGCTCGACGCTGGCTACACCGTCGTCGCCAGCGACCACCGCTCGAAACCGCCGGCCGATCTCGTCGCCAAGGGTTTGAAGACCGTCACCGGCCATGACGTCGTGGCGAAAACGGCCGACATCATCATCACCATGGTTCCCGACACGCCTGAGGTGGCCGATGTGCTGTTCGGCAACAACGGCGTCGCCTCGGGTCTGTCCGGCGGCAAGCTGGTCATCGATATGAGCTCGATCTCGCCGATCGAAACGAAGGAATTCGCCAGAAAAATCAATGCGCTTGGCTGCGACTATCTCGACGCGCCGGTGTCCGGCGGCGAGGTCGGCGCCAAGGCCGCATCGCTGACCATCATGGTCGGCGGCGAGGAAAGGGCTTTCGAGCGCGCCAGGCCGGTGTTCGAGAAAATAGGCAAGAACATCACGCTGGTCGGGCCGAACGGCGTTGGCCAGATCACCAAGGTCGCCAACCAGATCGTCGTCGCGCTGACCATTGAAGCGGTCGCCGAAGCCCTTGTTTTCGCTTCAAAAGCCGGTGCCGACCCGGCCAAGGTCCGGCAGGCGCTAATGGGCGGACTGGCCGCCTCGCGCATCCTCGAAGTGCATGGTGAGCGGATGATCAAGCGCAGCTTCGCGCCGGGCTTTCGCATCGAACTGCACCAGAAGGATCTTAATCTCGCTCTTGAAGGCGCGAAGGCGCTCGGCGTCGCGCTACCCAACACCTCTACCACACAGCAATTGTTCAACTCCTGCGCGGCCAATGGCGGCGCCAAGGAGGATCACTCGGCGCTGGTCAGGGCGCTGGAGAGGATGGCGGGGCATGGGTTAGGGCAGTAGGGCAGTAGGGCAGTAGGGCAGTAGGGCAGTAGGGTGGATCCACTCTGAGCGAAACATACTGCCTTATTGCCCTATTCCCTTACTGCCCTAAAAACTTCCTCGCCGCATAAAGGCTCACCGCCGCAGCATTCGACACGTTGAGCGAGCGGATGGCGCCGGGCATGTCGAGCCGGGCGAGCGTCGTCACCGTCTCGCGCGTCTTCTGGCGCAGGCCCTTGCCTTCGGCGCCCAGCACCAATGCGATCTTTTCTCCCGAAAAACTCTTTTCGAGTTCCGCCGGCCCATCCGAATCAAGGCCGATGGTCTGGAAGCCGGCCTCGTGCAACTGGCCGAGCGCGTCGGCGAGGTTCTTCACCTCGATCTGGTCGATATGCTCCAGCGCGCCGGAGGCCGATTTCGCCAGCACGCCGGATTCATGCGGGCTGTGGCGCGCCGTGGTGATCAGCGCGCCGGCGCCGAAGGCGACTGCCGAGCGCAAGATCGCACCGACATTGTGCGGGTCGGTGACCTGGTCGAGCACCAGCACCAGCGTCGTATCGCCGAGCGCGTCGAGGCGCTTGGGTTTTAGCGGCTCGGCCTCGATCAACACGCCTTGATGAACGGCATCGGAGCCGGTGACCTTGTCGATGTCCTTCGGTTCGACCAGCTCTGCCTCGAAGGGCAAGGCGGCGAGGTTGGCGATCGCCAGCCGCTCGGCGGCATTGCGCGTCACCAGCATCTTCCTGATCCGCCGGCTCGGATTGTCGAGTGCCGCCCGCACCGTATGCAGGCCGTAGAGCCTCACCAGGCCGTTCGCGACGGTCTCTCCCGGCGGCACCGGCTGGCGCGGCCTGAACGTCGGCGCGCCGCCGCTCTTCTCGTCTCGATGCGCACGGCGCAGCTTGGCGTAGTGGGTGTCTTTTGGGGTCTTGGGCTTGTTGTCGTTGCTCATGGCCGGTTCTATAGCCGTGTCGTCTGCGTATGGATACAGCCGCAGAACCTGCTTGTCGGGCGAGGCATCAAATTCAGCGCGTTTTGCCGGGATGTTGCGGTTGACAGTTTTGGGCGCTGCCGCCATAAGGCGCTTCGCGAAGGGCTGCTACGGCGGTTGCGACGCGTCGATGCCTCGTTGCATGGCTCCGGCGGCAGACTGGAGAGGTGCCCGAGTGGTTAAAGGGGACGGACTGTAAATCCGTTGGCTATGCCTACGTTGGTTCAAATCCAACCCTCTCCACCACTGCCGGCCCGGAAGCCCTGAAACGCGGAAGCATCGGATCGAAAAGTGCATAGCGGTTTTCGGCCGATGCCTAACTGAAAGGCGCGGGTATAGCTCAGTGGTAGAGCAGCAGCCTTCCAAGCTGAATATGCGGGTTCGATTCCCGCTACCCGCTCCAGATTTCCATTCGCTGCTCCGTCGGGCTTCGCGCATCATCCCGAATCCATGCTCAGCGCAAGTTGAAACGCGCCTGCGAACGGGATCATCCGCAAATCAAAAATTCGACGTGTTGAAGCTTCGTAGCGCGTCCAACGGATGCGCGGTGAGCTGCCTGCCTAACTGGTGAACCTGTTCAATATCGACGCGAGTTGATTTTGCTGCGGCACTTGCCCGTTCGGCGTCATCTGGTCGACGAGACCCGGCAAAGCCGCGGACAATTGCTTGAGCAAGTCCTGCTCGTTCAGCCCTGTCCTTTGCGCGATCTCGCGAATGACCTGCGGGCCCAACGCATTGCCCAGATCGTTGGCCTGGATGGGCTGGTTCTGCCCGGTGCCGACCCACGAATCGGCGGCATTGCCGTGGCCGGCGTCTTTCAACTTATCGAGCAGGCCGCCCAGTCCGCCGAGCAAGCCACCGTCGGCGGATGCGGTTGTATCAGGCGGCACGGGGGCGGGGCTTTGGGCCGGATCGGTCTGGGCGGAATTTCCACCGCTCAGCATTTTTCCAACCAGCAGCGCACCGAGCGCGATCATCAGCGGCTTGGCGACGTTACCGCCGGGAACGGCATTGTCAAACAGTCCCATTGTGGATCTCCATGTCAATGTTGCCCGTCCCATCTCCACAATGACCCGTTCGAGGCGAATTTCAAGCTGGTTGAGCTTTCCGTAATCATGAATTTCAAGTTGGCTTGAGCTTTGCTTAATAATGTGGAAGTAATCGGAGGCGGGGAATGGAGAGGAAAATGTCAATATTAAGCTGGATCATCCTTGGCGTTATCGCCGGCTTTATAGGCAGCAAGATCGTCAACAAGAGCGGGCAGGGCCTTGTTCTTGATATCATACTCGGGATCGTCGGCGCTGTTGTCGGCGGCCTGATCTTCAGCGCCTTTGGCGCGTCAGGCGTTACCGGCCTCAACATCTACAGCCTGATCGTCGCCGTGCTGGGATCGGTGGTCGTTCTGTGGGCCTATCACCAGTTCACCGGGAACCGGGCTCTTTAGAGATTAAAAGCCGACAGGCAAGGCGGCTTCGGCGGGCCGCCTGACGTGTTCTGGCCGGCCGCTTTCGGTCCATCCGATATCGCGGCTTTCCGCTCTGGGAAGCCGCGACTTCTCGTCCAATTTACCCGTGCGACGGTGCGGCGAGGAACGCTCTATCTGATCCGTTTGAGAATTTCGCGGACCAGCGTGTTGAAGCCAGCTTCGAGCCCTCTGGCCAGGATTGGCCACAATTCATCGAGCAGACGTCTGAAAGCAGTTTCCAGAGCTGCGTCACGGCCGCTTCTGACAGGCAGGTCGGGCATCGACCCCATCGCCACCATGACCTGCTGGCGCAGCCGGTCGCCGCAGGCGCTCGCGCCGACGACCGTCGGGTCAAAGGGCAGGCGGCTAACATCCCATT
>NZ_RZTI01000083.1:0-26983 GCF_003997275.1 Mesorhizobium sp. M6A.T.Ce.TU.002.03.1.1 | reverse complement strand
GTCGACCACTCGCGACTGGGACCGTTTCAAGGGCTACTCCTTCGGCCTCGCCGACCACCGGCAGCCCGGTGAACGGCGTGACCGACGGTTCCGCCGACTGCTCATCGGCGAGGCCGAAGGAGTAGCCCTTGAAACGGTCCCAGTCGCGAGTGGTCGACAGCGTCAGCTCGCCTTCGAGCGCCAGCCCGGCGGCCGGCGCGCCATAAAGAAAGCGGCCGTCGACGGTGACGTTGGCTGTTTCGCCCTGCGCGATCTCCTGCTTGTCGGAGGACAAGTCGAACTCGATGCGATCCGGCACGAAATCCTCGACCAGAAACATGTGGCTGGCGACCGCCGCCTGCTTGGGGTCGGTGTGGATCGCCACCGTCCAGGTGCCGCGCATGGCATTGGGTTCGAGCGGCAGGTTGACGGCATGGCCGCCGGCCGATGCGCCGTCGCTGACGATGCGGCGGTTCTCGACGCCGTCGGGACGCGTGAAGATGAAGGTCAGCGGCAGGTTCTCGACCGCCTTGGCAGCGCCGTCGCGGGCAAGCGCTGCGACATGGACGTCCTCGCCGGCGCGGTAGATGCCGCGTTCGGTCCAGGCATAGACGTCGAGCGCGCCCGGCGCCGGACGCCCGGTGACGCCACGATCGGACAGGTCAAAGCCGGCGCGGCCCATGTCGAGGAAGACGAAGTCGTTGTCGCCCTGTTTCGCCGTCAGCACGGCCGGCACCATGCCGCCGTCGCCGCGCGTCAGGCCGGGGTTGAAGACGGCACGGCCTTCCGCGTCCGTGGTCGCGGTGCCGAGGATGTCATTGTTCCTGGCGAGCAGCGTCAGTTCAGCACCCGCGATCGGCTTGGCGGTTCCGAGCGAACGGGCAAAGACGTTCAATCCATCCTGTCCCGTATAGGTCGACAGGCCGATATCGGAGACAACGAACCATTGCGTGGCGCGGGAATCATAGTCGTCGTCATTCTCGTCGATCGGTTGTGCGGTCAGCACATAGACACCGGGCTTGCGCAGCGGCAGCGCCTCGTCGACCGGGAAGGAGGTGGTGACTTCCTTGTTCAGGTCGCTGGCGATGTCGAGCTGGCCTTGCCAGACCGGCTCGCCCATCTGATCGGAAATGTTGGAGATGTCGTAGCCGTCCAGCTGGCGCAGGAACTGGTAGCCCGAAAGAAGTTGGGTCAGCGAGCGGTCGCCGATGCGATAGAGCTTCATTTCGGCGGCGTTCATGTTGACGGTGACGACCGGGATGCCGCGGCGCGCGCCGGCGGGCAGCACAAAGCTGTCGCCGGTGAAACGGGCGGACGGGGCGCGGTCCTGCACATAGATCGACAGCACCACCGGTGCGGTGATCACCTCGCCGATGGCGGCCGGCAGGCCGGGGCGGAAGGTCGCGTGGTAATGCTGGCCATGCTCAAGCCCTTCGACGCAGATCTGCTTGTCCTTGGCCTCGACGCCCTTGGGGGCGGCGTTGTCGACGGTGACGAATTGCGAGTAGTCGACGCCGGTCTTGACCAGATCCTCGGAAAACTGCGCGCAGATGCGCGGCGCGCTGGTGTCGGCGTCGACCGTGTGATCGACGATGCGGAAGCCCTTGCGGGCCTTGAGGTCTTGATAGGCGGCCGTGACCCAAGACGAATTGACCAGCGCGAGGCTCGCTTCGTAGGCCTGCAGGGCCGGCCGGGAGAGGTCGCGGCGGTCGAGCCCGTCGCCAAGCAGTGCCAGCGCTTCGGCGCGCGTTTTTGTGGTGCGCAGCAGTTTGTAGGCGTTGAAGGCGGCGGAGGTGGCATTCGCCGGCAGTGTGGACGCCTCCGCACTGTTGGCGGCCGGCGGCACGGCGAGCGTTTCCCGCGCCAGTTCAAGCCAGAGCTGGCCGTCGTCGGGCAGTACCGAAACCAAAGCCTCGTATTTTTGCATGGCCGAGCGGCGGTCGCCGGTCTGCGATGCTTGTTGCGCCGCCTGCTTCAGCGCCGCCAGCCCATCGGTAGGCTTGGTATAGGCCGGGCCGGTGAGCCTGTTGCGGTATTGCTGGGCCTGGTCGGCCATCCAGGCGGGGAAGAAGGCGAGGTCCGGCGGCGCGCCGATATCGGGGTCGCCATCGATGTTGACGACCTTGCCGGCGACGGCGCCGTTGAAGGGTTTCAGCGTGTTATAGTCGGATTTGAGAAAACACCATTTAGCCTTGGGGTTGTAGGTGAAGGCGCGGCAGGCGGGATCGCCGAGACATGTCGTCTTGCACTGGTCGAGGCTGACATTCTGGTCAGATCTGAGATCGAAACCGAAATAATCGGAATTGTCCGATGTCACCACCCGGCGTGCTTCGGCCGCTTGCGCGATACCGCCCCAGGCGAAAAAGAAAAGGAAAAGGATCGACAGACCACGAGCCGCGCGCATTGCCATAATACCCCTCCAGACACTGCTTACGCATCGGCCCGAAAATCGGAATCGATTTTCGGAAAGCACGATGCGTCACTTCAAAGTCTTAGAGCGTACTTTGTGCTTCCGAGTGGACGCACCTCGCTCTAACGTCCAGACATGTTCAAGCTTCAGTCCAGCTTGTCAACGCGAGGACGCGGCAGGTTCCGCCTGCCAACGGTTTCCTTTCCGGCCGATGGCCGGTAGTACCTCCATAGGACAGGGATCACGCTTTCTTGCGGCGACGCAGAAGGTGTGAATTCCAAGCCCTGTCCATTTCAGACAATTGGATTGTGGCTCCTTTACGAGCAATTCAGAACTTCATTCCAATTTTAGCTTTGGGAGCTAGTGTAGAGTTGTAATGTCGGCGTGTGAAAGGCAGATGTCGGGAGGAACCGCGCCAAGGCGCGTGCTTTCGCACGCCCTGCTTTTCGCTTTGCTGTGCTCGACTGCACTGGTTGCCACGAGCGGAAATGCGGCCGCTTTCGAGATATTCGGCATCAAGCTGTGGGGGTCGTCGGACGACGAAGATGCCGATATCGTCGATCCGCTGCGCTATGCGGTGACCATCGAGGCGCCCGACGCCGACGAGGATCTCGTCAAGAAGCTCGAAAACGCGTCGGCACTGAAGGCCGACGAAGAACGCCCGGTTTCCGGTTCGCTCGGCCTGCTGGCCAAGGCGCGCGGCGACCGCGATCAGCTTATCGCCGCACTTTACGCGGACGCCCGCTACGAGGGCGTCGTCACCATCACCATCGAAGGCAAGCCGCTCGATGATTTGCCGCCCGACGCCGAATTTTCGGGGCCGCAGCCGATTCCGGTGGTGATCAACATTGCGACCGGGCCGAAATTCACGCTTGGCGACATCAGGCTGGAGGGCGATGCGGCGGGACTGCTGGGCGCCAATTTCGGCCTGATCGCCGGCGGCGATGCCGGTTCCGGTGCCGTGCTCAAAGCCGAGGCGTCGATCGTGCGGGCGCTCAAAGAGGAAGGCAGGCCGTTGGCCAATGTGACGGATCGCGAGATCGTTGCCGACCACGCCACCTCGACGCTCGACGTGACGCTGACCGTGGCGGCCGGACCGGTTGCCGGTTACGGCGACACCACGGTCGAGGGCACCGAAAAAGTCGACCGCGACTTCACCGAATACATGACCGGCCTGGAGCGCGGCCGCCAATATTCGCCGGAAGAGGTCGACGAGGCGCGCGACCGGCTGCTCGGGCTGGAAGTCTTCAACAGCGTGACGCTGAAGGAGGCCGACAGTCTCGACGCCGACGGCAACATCCCGATCGGCGTCGAAGTGAGCGAGCGCAAGCCGCGCTATTTCGGCATTGGCGGCACCTTTTCCAACACCGAGGGGCTCGGCCTCGAAGGTTATTGGGGCCACCGCAATCTGTTCGGCCGTGCCGAAAAGCTGCGCATCGAGGGCGCAATCAGCGGCATCGGCAGCAACGACCTGACCGAGCTCAACTACAATGCCGGCATCATGTTCGAAAAGCCGGGCGTGGTGGGGCCGGCGTCAAAATTCTTCGCCGGCGTCAACACCGTATTGGAGCATCCCGACGCCTACGACCATTTCGCGGTCAAGGGCAACACCGGTCTGTCCTATGAACTCGACAAGCAGCAGACGGTTTCTGCGGAAGTCGCGCTCGACTATTCGAAGATCACCGATTCCTTCGGCAAGCACACCTATCTGATCGCGAGCGTTCCGCTGCAATATGTCTACGACAATCGCGACAGCCGGCTGAACCCGACGACGGGATTCAGGGCGCTGGCCTATGTCGAGCCGAGCTACGACATTTTGAACGGTGCGGCCTTCGTCAAGCTGAGGGGCGAAGGATCGGCCTATCAGTCGATCGACGCGGCCTCGAAGTTCGTCTTGGCCGAACGCGTCGCCATCGGCTCGATCATCGGTGCCGGCCTTCAGGATGTTCCGGCCGACCGGCGCTTTTATGCCGGCGGCGGCGGCTCGGTGCGCGGTTATGCCTATCAGGGCATCGGTCCGAAGGACATCGACGGAGAGCCGATCGGCGGGCTTTCGTACTTCGAGACCTCGCTCGAGATGCGCATCGCCGTCACCGACACGATCGGCGTCGTGCCGTTCGTCGATGCCGGTACGGTCTCGACCGAGCAGTTCCCGGATTTTTCCGACATGAAGGTCGGCGCCGGCGTCGGCCTGCGCTATATTACGCCGTTCGGACCGCTGCGTGTGGATGCGGCGGTGCCGCTCAACCGGGGTCCCGACGACCCGCGTTTCGGCATCTATGCCGGCATCGGCCAGGCGTTCTGATGACAATGTTCAAGCGCATCCTCCGCATTGTCCTTTACACGCTGCTCGTCCTGGTGGCGGCGGTGGTCGGTGCGCTCGTCGTGCTGACCAAGACCGAGCGCGGCCGCGACAATCTCGCCGGCCTCATCTCGACCATGGCGTCGACCGATGACCGGAAGGTCACGGTCAGCGGCATCGACGGCATCTGGTCCGGCGCGCTGACCGTCGACCACGTGGTGCTGGAGGATCGCCAGGGCGCCTGGCTGGTGGCGCGCAAGGTGGCCGTCGACTGGTCGCCGCTGGCGCTTCTGTCAAAAAGCTTCAGCGCCGGCCGCATCGCCGCCGATCGCATCGAGCTGGCGCGATTGCCGGTGGCCGGCACGCAGCCGAGCCAAGGTGGTGCCACCACACTGCCGGTGTCGCTCGACATCAAGCAGATCGACCTGCCAGAAATTGCGCTCGGGCAGGCCCTGGCCGGCAGCGGCATCGCAGAGCTGGCGGCCAAGGGTGCGTTCAAGGCCGACGCGGCGCCACTGGCGCTCGAAACCAACCTCAACATCACCCGCCACGACGGCAAGCAAGGCAAGGTCGACGCCAACATCCATTTTGCGCCCGCCGACAACAAGCTCGACCTCGATCTGAAGGCGTCCGAGCCGGCGGGAGGCATCATCGCCAATCTGCTCAATTTGCCGGATACGCCTCCGGTCGACATCGTCGTCACGGGCACGGGGCCGGTCGCCAACTGGAGCGGCATCGGTACCTTCGTCGTCGACGGCCAGATCGTCACCCAACTCACCGGCCGCCACCAGCTCACCGACAAGGGCAACTATGTCGAGGCCAAGGGCGATGGCGACTTCCAGCGCTTCATACCCGACAATCTGAAACCCTTGTTTACCGGCAAAACCAGCTTCGACCTCGCCGGAACCGCGATCGTGACGGGCGGCGTCGAAGTCGAGCGCGCCAATATCGACAGCGATGCCGTGCATGGCACCGCCGCGGGCATCATCGACCCCAATGGCGCCAGCGATCTTTCGGTGGAGCTCGCCGCCAAGGGTCCGCCGATTGTGCTCAGCCTCGGCACTGCGGCGCAGCCAGTGACCGTCGCGATCACCGGCGCCACAGCCCGCGCGTTCGGCGGCGGCAAGGCGCCGATCGTCGACATCGGCGCGTCTCTGGTCTCTGTGGTGGCGGGCGGCACGCGGGTGGACGATCTGACGGCTGAAATCCATTCCGACGGCTTCGACATCCAGGACCGCAGCGGACCGGTCACCATCAAGCTTGCGGCCGGTGGCCTGAACACGGACGTGGCGACGCTGGCGCCGCTGGTGACCGGCAGGGTGACAGCGGACCTCGCCGGATCGGTCAGCAAGGCCGAGATCGTCGTCGATCAAGGCACGCTGCGCAGCGACGCGCTCAATGCCTCAGTGACGTCCAGGGTGACGCTGGCCGATTTGGCGATGACGCTCAAGATGAATGCCGATGCCGTCTCGACCGCGCTGCCGCCGCAGATCCGCTCGGTTCTCGGCGAGCGTGTGACATTCTCGGCGACGGCGACCCGCGATCCGCAGGGTTCCTTTGCCGCCAATGCGCTGCAATTCACTTCGGGCACGCTCAGCGCCAGCGGCACCGCCAGCGCGACGGGCACCGACATCCAGGCCGACATCAAGGGCACGCTCGGTGACGTTTCGGTGCTGTCGCCCATGGTTGGCATACCCGTCGGCGGGGCCGTCGATTTCGCGCTGACGGCGAGCGGCGCGCGCACGGCGCCGGATTTCTCGGTCTCGGCCGACAGCGACAGCCTGACGGCGTCCGGTCATACGGTCAAGACGATCAAGCTGGCGGCGACCGGGAAGGCCGACATCGCCAACCCCGTCGCCGATGTCTCACTGACCGGATCCGTCGACGACCAGCCGCTCGATCTCAGGGCATCACTGGTCACGCGTGACGGAAAGCGTTCCATCAACGGGCTTAGCGTGTCGCTGGCCGACAACAAGATCTCGGGTGATCTCGCTCTCGACGACAGCTTGCTGCCGCTCGGGACGTTGACACTCGAAGCGTCCGATATCGGCCCGCTGGCCGCACTTGCCGGTCAGGCGGCGGCGGGCGACGTGCAGGGCAGCATCCGCCTCTCGAATGATGGCGGCGCGCCGATGGTTGCGATCGATATGACGAGCGGGTCTATTTCGCGCGGCGATCTGGCGGCGAAGACCATTGCCGTCAACGCACTGGTCGCCAACTATCTCAAGGCCCCGGCGATCTCCGGCTCGATCAAGGCCGATACGGTCACATCCGGGGCCACCGTGATCAGCGGCATCGGGGTCGATTTGAAGCGTGACGGCGACTGGACCGGGTTTTCCGGCGGCGCCACCGTATCTGGCATTCCGGCCACAGCCGAAGGCCGGGTGAAGATCGCGGACGGCACGACCAGCGTCGAGATCGCCTCGGGCGAAGCGACCATCCGCGGCATCAAGGCAGCGATCACACAGCCGTCGAGCTTGAGCATCGCCAATGGCACAGCCAGCATTGAGAGGCTGATGCTCGATGTCGGCGGCGGATCGGTGTCCGTGTCCGGCACTGCCGGCCAGACGCTCGACCTCGCGGCAGAGTTTTCAGCGCTGCCGGCCGCCCTTGCCAATGATTTTTCCCCCGGCCTCGACGCCGCGGGCACACTCCGCGGAACGGCGCAAGTGACGGGACCGTCGGCTGCCCCCGACATTCGTTTCAATGCGCAACTCAACGGTGCCGAAACCAGCCAGACACGCCAGGCGGGACTCGGTCCGCTCAATGTCGATGCGGCAGGCAGTTTCTCGGCCGCCGGCGGCATTGCCATCGATCAAGCGACGCTCGCCGGTGACAAAATTTCGGGCAAGGCCGCCGGCACTATCAATCCAAACGGCGCCAGCGATTTTGCGCTCGACCTAGCCTCGACCGGCCCGAGCCTGCCGTTGGCGCTTGGCAGCACTGAGAGCCCGGTCAAGCTTGAGCTGCAGGCGCTATCGGTAAAGGCTGCGGGGCAGGGCACGCAGCCGAAGCTCGATATCTCCGCTGTCCTGCCTTCGGTCGCGACGAACTTTACCAAGGTCGAGAGGCTCACCTTGGCATTGCACTCGGACGCCTTCGACGTGAAAAGCCGGACAGGGCCGATCTCCGGCACAGTGACGGCGGACAAGATCGGCTTGGACAATCCGACCATCGCGCCGCTGATCGCCGGCAAGATCACCGCCAAGGTCGCGGGCAGTCTCGCCGCTGACACCATCGTCATCGACAGCGGGTCGGTGACGGGCGACGCGCTGAACACCGGCTTCAAAGGAAGGGTCTCGCTGGCCGACGGCGCCATCGATCTCAACCTTAGGGCGGATGCGGCTTCCGCAGCGCTGCCGGCGGCAGCGCGCGGTGTGCTCGCGGAGCGGACGGAACTCAGTGCCGCGTTGAAGCGTGACGCCAATGGCAATGTCACCGCCAATGCGATCCGGCTGGTGTCCGGCGCGCTGACCGCCGACGGGCAGGCCAGCCTTGCCGACAACAAACTCGCCGCCGACATCAAGGGCGCGCTGGCCGACATCTCGCTTCTATCCGGGGATGCCAAGGGCGCCATCGCTTTCGCGCTGAACGCGCAAGGCGCGAGCACGGCGCCCGACCTGTCGCTGACGGTCAACAGCGACCGGCTTTCGGTGGCCGAACGCGAGATCACCGGCCTGAGGCTCACCGCCACCGGCAAGGCCGATGCCGCCAACCCGGCGGCGAATGTGCAACTGACCGGAAATGTCGCGGGCCAGGCCCTGCAAGGCAGTGCCGTGCTGGCGACGTCCGACGGCAAGCGCGCCATCAACGGGCTTCTGCTGTCGCTCGGCAAGAACCGGATATCGGGCGACCTGGCACTTGATAATGCCTTCGTGCCTGATGGCACCGTGGCGCTCGACCTGCCTGATATCGGACCGCTCGCAGCGCTTGCGCTGGAAAAGGCGGAAGGCGACGTGCGCGGCACGATTGTCTTCTCGAAGACCGGCAATGCGCCTGAAGTCACCATCAAGGCTTCGACGGCTTCGATTTCGCGCGGCGATCTTTCGGCAAAGACGGTCACAATCGATGCGCAGATCGCCAATTATCTCGCCGCGCCAGTGATCTCCGGAAAGATCCGTGCCGACAGCGTCACCTCCGGCGGCACCGTCATTCGCGGCATCGATGTCGACCTCAAGCGCGAGGCCGACTGGACCGGCTTTTCCGGCGGCGCCACCGTCAAGGATATTCCGGCCAGGGCCGCCGGCCGCGTCAGGATCGCCAGTGGCACGACGACGGTCGAGCTCACCTCCGGCGAGGCGACCATGCGTGGCATCAAGGCGGCGATCGCCCAGGCCTCGACCATCACCATCGCCAACGGCACCACCAACCTGGACAGGCTCGTGCTCAACCTCGGCGGCGGCACGGCGACGGTCACGGGCAAAGCTGGGCAGGCGCTCGATCTCAACGCGACGCTGGCCCGGGTGCCGATCTCGCTCGCCAACAGTTTCTCGCCGGGCCTCGATGCCGCCGGCTCGATCTCGGGCACGGTTAAGGTGACGGGCGCGCCGGCCAATCCGGCCGTTGCCTTCAAGATCGACGCCGCACGCGTCCAGACGTCGCAGACCCGCGGTGCCGGTTTCGGCGGCATGGGTGTTTCGTCCTCCGGCACATATTCGGGCAACAGACTGGCCTTCGACGCCGACATGAGCGACGGCGCCGGCCTCGGTCTCAAGGGCGGCGGCACGATGACGACATCAGGCACGCCCCCCCTTGATCTCGACTTCTCCGGCAAGGTGCCGTTCGCCTTCCTCACTCGGACACTCGCTGCGCAAGGCCTGTCCTTGAGCGGCACGGCCGACGTCAATTTGCAGGTGCGCGGCCCGGCGACATCGCCGGTGATCTCAGGCACGGTCCGCACGTCAGGTGCCCGTTTGATCGATGCACGCTCGGGCCTTGCGATCAACGATATCGCCGCCGATGTCGCAATCGGCGGCGGCGTCGCCAGAATCAACCGCCTGACCGGCACGCTGTCGACGCGCGGCAGCCTGTCTGCCAGCGGCACCGTCGGCATCGTTCCGGCGCAAGGTTTTCCGGCCGACCTGACGGTCAAGCTCGTCGACGGCCGCTACACCGACGGCAGGGTGGTCACCGCCAATCTCGGCGGCGACCTGACTATCAGGGGTCCGCTCGCATCGGCGCCGGTGATTTCGGGCACGGTCAACCTGGCCAAGACCGTCATCACCGTTCCCGAAAAACTGCCGGGCTCGCTGGCGGCGCTCGACGTCAAGCACAAGAATGCACCGGCCGCCGTGCGCGCGCAGGACAAGGCGTTGCGCCCGGCGACGGCGAGCGGCAGCAGCGGTGGCAGCGGCCTCAATCTTGATGTCACGGTCAACGCGCCGAGCCAGATATTCATCCAGGGCAGGGGCGTCGATGCCGAGCTTGGCGGCTCGCTGCGGCTGACCGGCCCGGCGTCGTCGCCGCAAGCGGTCGGCACCTTCACCTTGCAGCGCGGGCGGCTGACGATCCTTGCCAAGCGGCTGACCTTCACCGAAGGCACGGTCGGCTTTTCAGGGTCTCTGGTGCCTTATCTCAACCTCACAGCGACATCGACGACGAGCAGCGCCACCGTCACCATCGTGGTATCGGGCGAGGCGACCAATCCGAAATTCAATTTCTCGTCGGTGCCGGCGCTGCCGGAAGACGAGGTTCTGGCGCAACTGATTTTCGGCCGCTCGATGTCGAACCTGTCGCCGCTGCAGATCGCCCAGCTTGCCGAAGCCGCCGCGCAACTGGCCGGTGTCGGCGGCTCGACGTCGCTGCTCCAGAACCTGCGCAGCGCGATCGGCGTCGACGATCTCGACGTCATCACGGACGAGGAGGGCGGCACCGCGGTCTCGGCCGGCAAATATCTCAACGACCGCACCTATGTGACGATCCAGAAAGGCGACAAGCCGGGTTCGGGCAAGGCGGCGATCGATCTCGACGTCGGGCGCGGCGTCAAATTGCGCGGCGAGGCCACCGACGCCGGCGAAGCCAAGGGCGGCGTTTTCTACGAGCGCGAGTACTGAAGCCTGCCGCCGCCGCCGTTTTTGCACGACATCCGCGATCAACTGGCGCCGTGCAGACCTTCGCGCATGACCCCGAAAATCGAAATCGATTTTCGGCAAAAGATTATGCGCAAAATCAAAGCGCTACAGCGTCCTTTGCGCGTCCACGAGGACGCGCGGCCCTGTAGTGAATGTCTCAGTTTAATCGATGCCGGATATTCGAGCGAAATCTGCCGGGCAATAGCAATTTTGCGCCAAGACTGTCGTTATCACGCGAACTGCTTCCCTTCCAAAGTTGCACATTCCTTGGCATGTTCCCAATCCGTGCCGTTTTTGACATCATGGCCCGGATGCGGAATGGTAAAAGGCAGAAAGCCAACAATGGGAGTTCGTGATGACAATCTACAAGAGTAATGGCGATCGCGTTCCGGATCACATCCACGTAATGGCCGAAGAAGCCAGGGCCGGACGTGTCGATCGCCGCGAGTTTCTCGCTTTGGCCAGCGTCTTCGGCGCGTCCACGGCGATGGCCTATGGCATGCTCGGCCTCGCCGACCCGACGCCGGCGAGAGCGCAGGACGTGGAGGGCAAGAAGGGCGGCATATTGAAGGTCGCTATGTGGATCAAGGATCCGAAGGATCCGCGCAAGGCCGACTGGTCGGAAATCGCTAATGCCGAGCGCCAGGCGCTCGAGCCGTTGGTCAAGTACACAAACGAATACACGTTCCGCCCCTACCTGCTCGAGAGCTGGGACGTCAACGACGATGCCACCGAGTACACGCTGCATGTGCGCAAGGGCGTCACCTGGAACAACGGCGATCCGTTCACCGCAGACGATGTCATCTTCAACTTCAAGCGTTGGGCCGACAAGAAGGCCGAAGGCAATTCCATGCCCGGCCGTCTCGGCTCGCTGGTCAAGGACGACAAGCTGGATGAGAGCGCAGTCACCAAGGTCGACGATTTGACGGTGAAGCTGAAGCTCAGCACGCCGGATATCGCCCTCATCCCCAACGTGTGCGACTATCCCGGTCTCGTCGTCCACAAGACCTTCGACGAAAAGGGTGGCGATTTCAAAGCCTGCCCGATCGGCACCGGCCCCTTCGAGCTCGTCTCCTACGATGTCGGCCAGAAAGTCGTCTACAAGCGCCGCGAAGACAACAAGTGGTGGGACGGCGAGGTCTTTCTCGACGGCATCGAGTTCATCGACTACGGCACCGATCCGGCGGCCACGGTCAGCGCCTTCGAATCGGGAGAGGTCCATACCAATTTCGAGACGTCAGCCGACTATGTGTCGATCCTCGACGGTGTCGACCTGGTCAAGTACGAGGTGGTCACCGCAGCGACCATCGTCTGCCGCACCAACGTGGCCAACAAGCCTTATGATGATCAGAAGGTCCGCAACGCGCTGCAGCTCGCAGTCGACAACGCTGTCGTGCTCCAGCTGGGGGGTGGCGATGCCGGTACTGTCGCCGAAAACCACCATGTCGCCCCGATCCATCCGGAATATTACGAGCTGCCGAAGATTGCCCGCGATCCGGCTAAGGCAAAGGCGCTGATGGAGGAAGCCGGGCAGGCCGATTTCGAGCACGAGCTGATCACGGTCGACGAAGACTGGCACAAGAACACCGGCGATGCGATCGCCGCGCAGATGCGCGACGCCGGCATCAAGGTGAAGCGCACGGTGCTGCCGGGTTCGACGTTCTGGAACGACTGGACGAAGTATCCGCTGTCGATGACCAACTGGAACATGCGGCCGCTCGGCGTCCAGGTTCTGGCGATCGGCTACCGCACCGGAGAAGCCTGGAACGAAACTGCCTGGTCGAATCCCGAGTGGGATGCCAAGCTCAACGCCGCGCTTTCGGTCGCCGACGCCGCCAAGCGCAAGGAGATGATGAAGGACATCGAGCAGATCCTGCAGGATTCCGGCATCATCATCCAGCCCTACTGGCGCAAGCTGTACAGCCATTCGGTCGCGGCGGTTAAGAACTACGCCATGCACCCGACCTTCGAGCGCGATTACGGCAAGGTCTGGCTCGACGAGGCCTGATCGGATCGATCGTGGAAGGGGCGGTTCGCCCCTTCCACCCACGCCATGCATGATCCCACAACCGAAAGTCGGCGCAGCAAAAAAGCGCAAACTCTTCGGATGAGGGCGTGCAATAAGACAGGGTTGATCGCATTCTGAGGGTCCGTTTGACAGCCAGCTCCGCCGATAGCGGCTGAGCTGGTTCCAAGCCGGCCTCAACCCCAACCAGACCGGCAGGGGACCGCCATGCTTTCTTTCATCCTTCGACGCCTCGGCACCATGGCATTGACGATGCTGTGCCTGACGTTGGTCGTGTTCTTCCTGATCAATCTCGACCCCAATCTGAAAAAGCTGGCGATTAGCCAGACCGAAATGCACACCTCGGCCGAGCAGCTCGAAAGCTGGCTGGTCAATCATGGCTACCGCCAGAATTTCTTCTCCCGCTACGGCCAATGGCTGGGTGTCGTGCCCAAGCAGCCGGTCACAGACCCGGCAACGGGCAAGCCCGGGCGACGTTTTTCCTTCTGCAACGATCCTGTCGAGCCGACGTTCTCCGGCGTGTTGCAGGGCGATTTCGGCTGCTCGACCAAGTTCAAGACGACGGTCGCGTCGAAGCTTTTCCCGGCGCTCGGCGCCACCGGCATCCTGATGTTCTGGGTGCTTGTGGTGATGGTGCCGATTTCGCTTCTGATCGGCATCCTCGCCGGCATGCGCGAGGGGTCGCGAACCGATCGGACATTGTCCGTCGCCTCGATCGCCTCGACGGCGACGCCCGAATATGTGTCGGGCGTCATTTTTACCGTCATCTTCGCCTCATGGCTCGGCCTGCTGAACGGTTCGGCGGCTTCGGCCAGCCGGGGCATCACCTTCTACAACTTCACGCTGCCTGTCATGACGCTGGCGATCTACGGTATCGGCTACATCGCCCGCATGACCCGCGCCTCGATGGTCGAGGTGATGACGCAGCAATATATCCGCACCGCCCGGTTGAAGGGCCTCTCCTTCGGCAGCGTCGTGGTCAAGCACGCGCTGCGCAACGCGCTGATCGCGCCGTTCACTGTCATCATGCTGCAATTTCCCTGGCTGCTCACCGGCGTCGTCATCGTCGAGGTGATGTTCCGCTATCAAGGCTTCGGCTACACGCTGGTCGAGGCGGCCGGCAACAACGACATCGATCTTTTGCTCGGCTGCTCCCTGGTCTCGGTGTTCATCGTCCTGATCACGCAGCTCATTTCCGATGTCGGCTATGCGTTTCTCAATCCGCGTATCAGAGTTCAATAGGGGATCGGGCGGATGCAGCTTGAATATATCGGCGCCTTCAACGTGGTGCTTGGCGTGCTTGCGCGTTTCTGGCCGGTCTGGATCGCTCTCGTCCTGGTGATGGGGGCGAGCTTCGCCTACAAGAAGAGGCTTGGCCTCTACGGTCAGCTGTTCGACAGTAGCGTCGGCATCGTCGGCGTCGGCATCTGCCTATTCTGGCTGTTCACGGCGATCTTCGCGTCGACCATCTCGCCCTTCAATCCGCTTGTCCAGATCCCGATCATGAAGGACGCGCTGCCGGGCGCGGTCGAGCCGCAATCCGGACTTGTCTACCTGTTCGGCGGCGACAAGCTTGCCCGCGACGTGTTCAGCCGCATGGTCTATGGCAGCCAGATCGTGCTGATCATCGCGCCGGCGGCGACCGGTTTCGCGCTGATGGTCGGCATCACGCTCGGCCTGCCGGCCGGCTATTACGGCGGCAGGATCGACACCGTGCTGTCCTTCCTCGCCAATCTGGTGCTCGCCTTCCCGGTGATCCTCCTGTTCTACCTCTTGGTGACGCCGGGCATCATGGAGACACCGATTCCCTACATGATGGCCGGCCTGTTCTTCCTGTTCCCGATCATCTTCTTCAGCGTGCTATTCTGGACGCGCTACAAGAAGCGGCCCGACCGCCTGTACATCCTCCTGGGGCTGACGCTGATCATTGGCGGCTGGGTCTACGCCGGCCTCGTCTTCGACGCCGACCCGTTCAGGATCATCCACATTGATCCCAACCAGCTCAACATCTTCGTGGCGGTGGTGTTCGCGTCCAGCCCCGGCGTGTTCCGCATCGTGCGCGGCCTGGTCATGGACATCAAAACGCGCGACTATGTGGCGGCGGCGCAGACGCGCGGTGAATCGCCCTGGTACATCATGCTGTGGGAGATACTTCCCAATGCGCGCGGGCCGCTGATCGTCGATGCCTGCCTTCGTATCGGCTACACCACGATCCTGCTCGGCACGCTCGGCTATTTCGGCTTGGGGCTGGCGCCAGAGAGCCCGGACTGGGGCACCGCGATCAAGGATGCCAGCCGGCTGCTGCGGTCCTTCATCCATCCGGCGCTGCCGCCGACGATCGCGCTGATGTCGTTCGTGCTGGGCCTTAATCTCCTGGCAGACTCGCTGCGTGAACAATCGATGAAAGATTGATGGACGGGTCTTCGACCCTACTTAGAAGAACCAGGATTGGAGCGACCCATGAATGAGGCAGTTCGAAATCCCGCCAAGCCGACCAATGGGCCGATCATCGAGATCGAGAACCTGTCGATCTCCTTCTTCACCCGCAAGGGTGAGATACCGGCCGTTATGGACTTCTCCTGCACGGTCATGCCCGGCGAAGCGATGGGCATCGTCGGCGAATCCGGCTGCGGCAAGTCGACCGTGTCGCTCGGCATCATGCGCGACCTCTCCAACATCGGAAAGATCGTCGGCGGCCGGATAAAATTCCAGGGCAAGGACATGGGCGACCTGTCCGACGAGGAACTGCGCGCCATCCGCGGCAACAAGATCGCAATGATCTACCAGGAGCCGATGGCCAGTCTGAACCCGGCGATGAAGGTCGGCCAGCAACTGATGGAAGTGCCGCTGATCCACGACAAAGTGTCGAAGGAAGAGGCTTATAAACGCGCGCTGGAAATGGTGCGCTCGGTCAGGCTGCCCGATCCCGAGCGCATGATGCGCTCCTTTCCGCACCAGCTTTCCGGTGGCCAGCAACAGCGCATCGTCATCGCCATGGCGCTGCTGTCGAAGCCGGCGCTGCTCCTGCTCGACGAGCCGACGACCGCGCTCGACGTGACGGTGGAAGCCGGCATCGTCGACCTGGTCAAGGGGCTCGGCGAGAAGTTCGGCACCTCGATGATCTTCGTGTCGCACAATCTTGGCCTGATCCTGGAAACCTGTGACCGCATCACGGTGATGTATTCGGGCGAAGCGGTGGAGACCGGCAAGATCAAGGACGTCTTCGACCGAATGCGCCATCCCTACACGCAAGGCCTATTCCGCTCGATCCCGCTGCCCGGCGCCGACAAGAATTCTCGGCCTCTGATCTCTATACCGGGGCAACTGCCGCTGCCGCACGAGCGGCCGAAGGGCTGCAATTTCGGCCCCCGCTGCCACCATTTCGTCGAGGGCGTCTGCAACGCCGCCGAAATCCCGATGATCGCTGTCGACGGCCATGAAGGCCATTTTTCGCGCTGCGTGCGCTTCAACGAGATCGACTGGGAAGCGCTGCCGCCCGGCGCCAAGAAGGTCAACGAGCGCGTCGAGCCCGGCGCGCCGGTGCTCAAGATCGAGGACCTCAGGAAATACTATAAGGTCGGCGGCAGCGAAGTGTTCGGGTCAAGCGAAGGCCGCGTCGTCAAGGCCAACGAGACGATCTCCTTCATGGCACGCGAATCCGAGACCGTCGCCATCGTCGGCGAGTCCGGTTGCGGAAAGTCGACGCTGGCCAAGGTGCTGCTCGGGCTGGAGACGGCAAGCTCCGGCACTGTGACGCTCGGCAACAAGCGGATCGAGTCGACCGGCATCGAGAAGCGCAGCGTCGAGACGGTGTCGTCGATCCAGATGGTGTTCCAGAATCCGTTCGACACGCTCAATCCCAGCCACTCGGTAGGCTCGCAGATCATCCGCACGCTGGAAAAGTTCAACGTCGGCAACACCGTCGCCGACCGCCGCAAGCGCATGCTGGAGCTTCTCGACCTGGTGAAGCTGCCGCGGGCGTTCGAGACCCGCAAGCCGCGCCAGCTTTCCGGCGGCCAGAAGCAGCGCATCGGCGTGGCGCGGGCCTTTGCCGGCGACGCCAAGGTGGTGGTAGCCGACGAGCCGGTCTCGGCGCTCGACGTGTCGGTGCAGGCGGCGGTGACCGAGCTTTTGATGGACATCCAGCGCAAGAACAAGACGACGATGCTGTTCATCAGCCACGATCTGTCGGTGGTGCGCTACATCGCCGACCGGGTCGTCGTCATGTATCTCGGTTATATCGTCGAGCAGGGCACGACCGACCAGATCTTTTCGCCGCCCTATCATCCCTATACCGAGGCGCTGCTGTCGGCGATCCCGATCGCCGACACCAGTGTGATCAAGAAGCACATCGTGCTGGAGGGCGACATTCCGTCAGCGATGAACCCGCCGACCGGCTGTCCGTTCCAGACGCGATGCGGCTACAAGAAGCTGGTGCCGGACAATCTTTGCGAGACGCAGGTGCCGCCGGTCAAGCATCTCGGCGACGGCCATATGAGCCTGTGCTGGCTTGCCGACGATGTGCTGGCGAAAATGGAGCCGGTGATCAAGTTCGACAAGGAGCATGCCGCCAATGAAGGCGTGCCGGACGACGCGCCGCAAGGTGTGGGTCCGGGCTTTGCCGGCACCCCGCCCAAGCGTCCACATGGAAAGCGGCCGAAGCTGACGGAGGGTTAGATCCGTGGCGCCGTCAACGCGCGCACTGGCGTAGCTGCGCGGCGTAGTCCTGCGCCATCTGCTCGGTGGCCCGCGCGTAGCGCTGCACGCCGGCGTCGCCGCGATTGCCGCGGCCGTAGGCTGTCCAGCCGAGATAATAGGCTAGATAGAGATTATAGGTGTCGTTGCGGGCGATGCCGAGCGTGTCTGATGTCTTGGAATGGTACCAGCCGACGAAATCGACGGCATCGGCAAACCTGGTGCGGCGCGCCGCCCAGCTGCCCGTCTCGCTCTGGTACTGCGCCCAGGTGCCGTCGAGCGCCTGCGAGAAGCCGGTGGCGCTGGAGACACGTTTCCAGGGAATGAAGCCGAGAAGCTTGGTGCGCGGCGGCCTGGCATTGCTCTTGAAGCCGGATTCCTTGCGCACCGTCGCCATCAGCACAGGAACTGGCACACCGTATTTCTGCTCGGCGCGTTCGGCCGCTGCCTGCCAGTTGTCAAACCAACCGTCATTCTGGTCGAAGACGGCGCAGACATCGTTGATATGGCTCGGCGGCGTCGCGCAGGCCGACAGCACGAGCAGCACGGTAACAGCTACAATTTTACTAAAACTTGACCTACGCATCGGAGGAGGATTAGGCCGAAAACATAAAGGGAATCTTGCGGCGTTTCTTAACGGCTCATCGGCTGCTTTGGCCGGGGCACAGCGAGGATGGATATTCCGACGTTTTCTGTCGCTTTTGTTGGAATGAAATTCCCAAAATGCCGCCTTGGCTAAAATCACGCCCGAAGGTGGCGGATTTCTGACAGCCCGATCCTCGTGCCGGCGCTTTGATGCGCCGCATGACCGAACCGAGACGCAAGCGCGGCGCCGAGCGAACCAGCAACAGGGGACCGGTTGCCATCCCGCAACTGCCGCTGCGGCGCGTCACCAATCCCTATCCGCCAATGGCGATGCTTTCGGCCGACCAGATCGAGGCGATCCACCAGGCGTCGATGCACATTCTGGAGAATTTCGGCATCGAGGTGATGAGCCCGCGAGCGCTTTCGCTGTTCGAGAAGGCCGGGGCCAAGGTCGATCATGCGCCGATGACAATCCGCATCGACCGGGGCATGGTCGACGAGGCACTGAAGACGACGCGGTCGAGCTACCGGCTTACGCCGCGCAACCCGGCCCATACCGTCCATCTCGGCGGCAACACCATCAACTTCACTCTGGTCGCCGGACCGCCCAATGTGCATGACATGGAACGTGGCCGCCGCGCCGGAAACTTGCGCGACTATGACGATCTCACCCGGCTGGCGCAGCATTTCAACTGCATCCACATGCTGGGCAATCAGGTCTGCGCGCCTGTCGACCTGCCGGCCAATTCACGCCATCTCGACACCTACTTCGCCAATCTGACGCTGACCGACAAAAGTTTTCACGTCTCGGCGATCGGCCGGGGCAGGGCGCTCGACGGCATCGAAATGATGGCGATTTCGCGAGGGCTGACGCTTGATGAGATGCGCGATGATCCCGGCGTCACCACCATCATCTCGGTCAACTCGCCGCGCCGCTTCGACGAGATGATGGCCGAAGGCCTGATGACCATGGCCGAGTTCGGCCAGTCGGTCGCGGTGACGCCGTTCACGCTGATGGGCGCGATGAGCCCGGTGACGCTTGCCGGCGCGCTCGCGCAGCAGAACGCCGAGGCATTGTTCGGCGTGGTCTTGACGCAGCTTGTCCGACCCGGCGCGCCGGTCATGTATGGCGCCTTCACATCCAATGTCGACATGAAGTCCGGCGCCCCGGCCTTCGGCACGCCGGAGAACACCAAGGCCAACATCGCTTCCGGGCAGTTGGCGAGGCGTTACGGACTGCCCTACCGGACAACGCCGGGTTCGGCCTCCAACGCCGCCGACGCGCAAGGCGCCTATGAGACGCTGATGGCGCTGTGGGGCGCGGTGCTCGGCCACGGCAATCTCGTCTACCACGCAGCCGGCTGGCAGGAAGGCGGGCTGACCGCGTCGTTCGAGAAGTTCATTATCGACGTCGAGATGATCCAGCACATGATGGAATTTTTGCGCCCGATCGAAGTCAACGAGGCGGAACTCGCCGTCGAGGCGCTGGGTGCTGTGCCGACCGGCGGCCATTTCTTCGGCGAGCCGCACACGCTGGAGCGCTACGCCACCGCCTTCTACCAGCCAATGCTCTCCAACTGGCAGAACTACGAGGCGTGGCAAGAGGCCGGCGGGCTCGACGCCACGGCGCGCGCAACGCGGCTGTGGAAGAAAGCGCTGGAAGATTATGTCGAGCCGACGATGGATATTTCTGTGCGCGAGGCGCTGGAGGCGTATGTGGCGAAGCGCAAGGAAGCGATTGGGGCGGGTGAGCCGTGATGGCCACAGGTTTGCGCTCGTATACCCCTCTCTGTCCTGCCGGACATCTCCCCCTCAAGGGGGGAGATTGGCTGTCACGTTTTCCTTCGCCAATCACCAACGTTGAAAGAAGCATGGCGGCGCCGTCGCTGCTGATCTCCCCCCTTGAGGGGGAGATGGCCGGCAGGACAGAGAGGGGTGGCTTGGCTCCTCCCGTCCCGATTCATCGTTCCCCTCCAACTCATTGAAATAACGAGAAAACCCATGAAATCGCATGCAAAGGTCGTGGTCATAGGCGGCGGTGTCGTCGGCTGTTCCGTGCTGTTCCATCTGGCGCGTCACGGCTGGACCGACATCGTGCTTCTGGAGCGTGACGAGCTGACTTCCGGCTCGACCTGGCATGCGGCCGGCGGCATGCACACGATCAATGGCGATCCCAACGTCGCCAAGCTGCAGAAATACACGATCTCGCTCTACAAGGAGATCGAGGAGCTGTCCGGCCAGGCGACCGGCGTGCATCTGACCGGCGGCGTGCTTCTGGCGGCGACCGAGGCGCGGCTCGACTGGCTGCGCGGCGTTGTCGCCAAAGGCCGCTATCTCGGCATCGACCTCGAGGAGATTTCGCCTAACGAAGCGGCCGAGCTGATGCCGCTGCTCGACCCGAAGCAGTTCGTCGGCGCCGTCCGCAACAAGGAGGATGGCCATCTCGATCCCTCGGGTGTCACCCATGCCTATGCCAAAGCCGCGCGGAAACTTGGCGCCGAGGTTGAGCGCTTCACCAAGGTCAAGGACATCGTGCGCCGCGCCGACGGGCTGTGGCGCGTCATCACCAACAAAGGCGAGGTGGTGGCCGAGCATGTCGTCAATGCCGGCGGCCTGTGGGCGCGCGAGGTCGGCCGCATGGTCGGGCTGGAGCTGCCGGTGCTGGCCATGGAGCACATGTATCTGATCACCGAGGACATGCCGGAGGTTGCCGCCTGGAACCAGAAGACCGGCACGGAGATCATCCATGCGGTCGATTTCGACGGCGAGCTCTATCTGCGCCAGGAGCGCGGCGGCATGCTGATGGGCACTTACGAGAAGGCCAACAAGCCATGGTCCGAATTTTCGACGCCGTGGAATTTCGGCCACGAACTGCTGGAGCCCGACATCGACCGCATCGCGCCATCGCTGGAGGTCGGCTTCAGGCATTTCCCGGCCTTCCAGAACACTGGCATCAAGCAGATCATCAACGGTCCCTTCACCTTCGCGCCGGACGGCAACCCGCTGGTCGGGCCGGTGCGCGGCCTGCCTGGTTTCTGGGTCGCCTGCGGCGTCATGGCCGGCTTTTCGCAGGGCGGCGGTGTTGGCCTCGCACTGTCGAACTGGATGATCGAGGGCGACCCCGGCGCCGACATCTGGGCGATGGATGTGTCGCGCTATGGTGACTGGGCAACGATGGCCTACACCAATGCCAAGGTGCGCGAGAATTATTCGCGGCGTTTTTCCATCCGCTTCCCCAATGAGGAGCTGCCTGCCGGGCGGCCGCTCAAGACCACGCCGGTCTACGACCTCTTGTCGGCCAAGGGCGCGCAATGGGGCGTGGCCTTTGGACTGGAAGTGCCGCTTTGGTATGCGCCCGAGGGCGTCAAAGATGAGTTCTCGTGGCGGCGCTCAAGCGATTTTGAGCATGTCGCAAACGAGGTGAGAACGGTGCGGACAAGTGTCGGCCTGTCGGAAATTTCGAACTTCGCCAAATATAGGGTGACCGGCGAGGGCGCTGCGGTCTGGCTCGACCGCCTGCTTGCCTGCAAGCTGCCAAGACCCGGCCGCATGACGCTGGCGCCGATGCTGAAGGAAGACGGCAGGCTGATCGGCGATTTCTCGCTGGCCAATCTCGACAGTCCCAATTCCAACGGGGAGGGCTGGTTTCTCGCCGGCTCCGGCATTGCCGAGCAGTATCACATGCGCTGGTTCGAGGCGCATCTGCCGCAGGACGGCTCGGTTCGTGTCGAGGCGCTGGCGGCGAAGCTGACGGGCCTGTCGATCGCTGGACCGAATGCGCGGGAACTCCTGGCAAAGGTCACGCGGGCAGATGTCGCCAATGCGGCGTTTCCGTTCATGGCCATCCGCAAGATGGATATCGGCATGGCGCCGTGCCTGGTCGGCCGCGTCAGCTACACCGGCGATCTCGGTTACGAGATCTGGGTGGCGCCGGAATATCAGCGCGCGGCGTACCAGACCCTGATGGCAGCGGGTGAAGAATTTGGCCTCGGCCTGTTCGGTTCGCGCGCGCTCAACGCGCTTCGGCTGGAAAAGAACTACGGCTCGTGGGCGCGCGAATACCGGCCGATCTACGGGCCGCTGGAGGCCGGTCTCGATCGCTTCGTCGCCTACGGGAAAGAAACCGATTTTGTCGGCAAGCAAGCGGCACTCGCCGAGCGCCAGCAAGGCGGCAAGCTGCGGCTGCGCGCCTTTGTCGTCGATGCGGCCGACGCCGACGTCATCGGCGACGAGCCGATCTGGTTCGACGGCGCCGTGCGCGGCTGGGTCACGTCAGGCGGCTACGCGCACCATTCGAAGGCGTCCGTGGCCATGGGCTATGTGCCGAAGGAGATCGCCGACGAGGCCGACGGCTTCGAGATCGAGCTTCTGGGTAAGCGCTATCGCGCGCGCGTGCAGCCGTCGCCGCTGTTCGACGCGAATCTCGAGCGGATGCGGGGGTGAAGGCGCCGCTTGTCGGCGCCTCAAGCGCTGCGGCGGTTGTCCAGCGCAAAAGCGCCGGGACCGGCGAACACCAGATAGAGGAAGATGAAACAGAAGGAGATTGCCGCATCGCCGCCATTGTTGACCGGGAAAAAGCCGCTTGGCATGTGCGCCATGAAATAGGCGATCGCCATCTCGCCGCTGAGAAGGAACGCGACCGGCCTGGTGAACAGCCCCAATACCAGCAGGATGCCGCCAGCGAATTCGAGAATGCCCGCGGTCAGCGATAGGCCGCTCAGGGCGCCGGCATGATCGCTGACGGGAAAATTGAACAGTTTCTGGGTGCCGTGTTCCATAAACTGCAGCGCGGTCATGATGCGAAGCACAGCCAGAGCCTGCCGCTGATATCTGGCGAGACCGTCGAAAAGCTTCATCGAAGCTCCATTTTACCCCGAACTGGCCATAGATTATCGCCCGGCAAGGGACCATTCACTTCGCACGGCCTGCCATCAACAATCGGTGATTGGAAATGTTCCTCGTCCCTCAATATTTTTCTCGCTATGGTTGTATAAAATCGCTATAGTTGTATTGATAGCCAGACACTCCAACCATGTGGGTTCCGTTTGCCATGAGAAAAGTCGTCGTCAGCCTATTCGCCGTCGTTGCAGGCACCAGCGTCGCCATCGCCGACGACACCGGTTGTGCTGCTTTTAAATGGCCGGTGACGCGCGAGGAGGCCTTGTTTGCGGTGGCGCCCGCCGCGCAGTCTGGCGCTGACCTTTCGGTCGGCGAGGCTGCAGATGTGGCGTTGGTGCCGGTCGACACGATCAGCTTCACCGTTCCGCCGGAACGCGCGCCGGCAGCCGGTACATTCGGCGCGATGGCAAGCGTGGCCGTGCCCCCGGAGGGAGAACTCCAGATCAGCCTGTCCGATGAGGCCTGGGTCGATGTCGTTCAGGACGGCAAAGCCGTGAAGTTGGCGGGTTTCAGTGGTATGAAGACCTGTCCCGGGATACGCAAGAGCGTGCGCTTCAAGCCGGCCGCCGGCCCGGCGACCATCCAACTCAGCGGCGCCAAGAAAGAGACCCTCAAGATTGCTGTACTGGCGCCGGAATGACTTTGCGCCCTGAGGCAATTCATCTGCTCGCATCGCACCAACGGTGCGGTGCGGCTGTTCAATTTTGATAGGTATCGGGCTGGTTCAGTGTCCCGGCGCGATCAGCGCGAAATACGGGCGAGCCTCCGCCATGGGCACGATAGATTTCGCCTAGAGCGGTTCAGCTTTTGATAGAATCGCCGAACCGCTCTAAGTATTTGTTCTTACGCAATTCCGGACGGAAAACCGCTACGCACTTTCCTGGAATTGCTCTAAGAACGTCGCCCGGATCGAATGGTACCTCCGGCTCCCCGAAGCTCTTTCGCTAACTCGCGCTCCCCAATTCTTGCCGTCGCCGAACGACACATAGCCGTCCAACTCAGCAGCACCAAAAAGTTGCGGTGCTGACGCTGGAATGATCCAGCGGCAGCACTCGGTTGGTCAGGACGCCTACCGCACCGGCGCCATCAGCGCGAAATGAGCGCCTTGCGGATCCGTGCACTGCACGATCCAACCGCCGCCGGGAACCTCCATCGGGCCCATCAGGATCTTGCCGCCATTGTCGGTCACGCGCTTGGCCGCCGCGTCGATGGCCGGAACATTGAAATAGAACTGCCAGGCCGGCACCGGAATCTGCTCGGGCTTGTTCATCATGCCGCCAATAGGCTCGCCGCCGGCGGCGAAGAGCTGGTAGGTGCCCATCGGCCCCATATCCATGGCCTCGCCCTTGGTCCAGCCGAATTGCCCGGCATAGAAATCGAACGCGGCCTGCCAGTCGGTCGTATAGAGCTCATGCCAGCCGATATTGCCGGGCGTCGCCAATGGCAGCGGCGGCTGGTCGGGGCCATCCGGCTGCAGGAAGTTGAAGGCCGCGCCTTGCGGATCGGCAACGACGGCAAAGCGGCCGACGCCCGGAATGTCATCGGGTTCGCGATGAACTGTACCGCCGGCCTCCTTCAACGATTTTGTCGAGGCATCGACATCCCTGGTGTGGATGTAGCCGATCCAGGCCGGCGGCATACCCATCTTGCGCACTTCGTCCGGCTGCGCCATCAGCCCGGCAACGCCGCGCTCGCCGACATTCATGACGATATAGCGCGGCATGCCGGGCGCGCCGTCGAAGGGCTGCGCCTTCCAGCCAACGACAGCGGTGTAGAACGCTTCGGCGGCGTCGAGATCGGTGGTCATCAGTTCGTACCAGAAAAAGGGCATCGGGGACTTTGGCATTTTCGTGCTCCTTATGTTTCCAGTCGTGGGCGGTTTCCAGTTGTGGATTGTGGTTCGATCCATCCTAGGACGATCTTGGCGACGGAAATCCGACATCTGGGCCAGAAATCGATGGCGGCAAGGCGCCCCTCATTCGTAATCTTGCGCAGGTCGCGGTTTTCGACTTTGCTTGCCGCCAACGAGGGTTGTTGATCCATGCGCCGGATGTCGCTCACTTCAGAGCTTGTCGCGCTATGCCATCGGGAGGAGGCCGATCCCGGTCCCGATGGAAGCTGGACGCAACTGACCGATGAGGATTTCCAGACGCTTGCCTCCCGGCTGTCAGGCGAGGCGGACGAGGGACCGCTATGGGTGTTCGCCTATGGCTCGCTGATCTGGAAGCCGGCCTTCGAGTCCGTCGAACAGCAGCGCGCCACCGCTTTCGGCTGGCATCGATCTTTTTGCCTCGACATGGTCCGTTGGCGCGGCAGTGCCGAGCAGCCGGGCTTGATGATGGCGCTCGAACGGGGCGGGCGGTGCAACGGCGTGATCTACCGCTTGCCGGAAGGCGAAAAACCGCTGCAGATCGAAAGATTGCTGCGGCGCGAGATCAGCGATCACGAGAGTATCGGCTCAGTCAGGTGGCTTCCCGTGCATACGGCTCAAGGCAGGCTAAGGGCGCTGGGCTTCTGGGTGGGTGTGACCGGCAGGGGCACGTCGCTCAACCAGCCGCTTGAGAAGGTAGCACAAGTGCTGGCGCGGGCGTGCGGGCATGTCGGGTCCGGCGCGGAATATCTCTACAACACCGTCCATCATCTGGAAGAATTCGGCATTCGCGATCGCAATTTGTGGCGGCTGCAGGAACTGGTCGCGAACGAGATCAGGTCGATTCACGGCCGTGCCCCCGGAATGGGCCTCCTGTCTGCACAGTGATCGCGCGTGAAATAAAAACATGAGTATATCTATCATGTTTTTATCAAGCCTTTTCAGCGGCTTGCATCGAAAATTGACCAATTGATAAAAAATCAAAACGTGTTAGCCTTCCTCAAAACCACAAGAAATGGGGAAGCGGAATGGCGACTGGTCATTTCAAGCAGGGCATTGCCGGCGGCCGGCTTTCGCCTGAGCAATATGCGGATAATTTTTCCGACCTGCATCCGCCGCTCGATCATCACGAGGCGCTGGTCGAGTCCGATCGCTGCTATTTCTGTTATGACGCGCCGTGCATGAATGCATGCCCGACCTCGATCGACATCCCGCTGTTCATCCGCCAGATATCGACCGGCAATCCGATCGGCTCGGCCAAGACGATTTTCGACCAGAACATTTTGGGCGGCATGTGCGCCCGCGTCTGCCCGACCGAGACGCTGTGCGAAGAGGTCTGCGTGCGCGAAGTGGCCGAAGGCAAGCCGGTGCAGATCGGCCGCCTGCAACGCTACGCCACCGATGTCGCGATGGCGCAGGACAAGCAGTTTTACCGGCGCGCTGAGCCGACCGGCAAGACGGTCGCCGTGGTTGGCGCCGGACCGGCGGGGCTTGCCGCCGCGCATCGGCTCGCCCGCCATGGTCATGAGGTGACCATCCTTGAGGCCCGCCCGAAGGCCGGCGGTCTCAATGAATACGGCATCGCCGCCTACAAGAGCATCGACAATTTCGCCCAGGCCGAGGTGGATTACGTCCTGTCGATCGGCGGCATCGAGGTTCAGAACGGCAAGGCGCTCGGTCGTGACTACCAGCTGTCGGACCTGACCAGGAATTACGACGCGGTGTTTCTCGGCATGGGGCTTGGCGGCGTCAACGCGCTGCGCGCCGATGGCGAGGAGGCGCAAGGCGTCACCAATGCGGTGGAGTTCATCGCCGAGCTTCGCCAGGCCAGCGACCTTGCCAGCCTGCCGGTTGGCCGGCGCGTCGTCGTCATTGGCGGCGGCATGACGGCGATCGACGCGGCGGTGCAGTCCAAGCTGCTCGGCGCCGAAGAGGTGACGATCTGCTACCGGCGTGGCCAAGAGCACATGAACGCCTCCGAATTTGAACAGGATCTCGCCGCCGCCAACGGTGTCACCATCCGTCACTGGCTGCAGCCGAAGCGGGTCATTGCCGAAGGCGGCAAAGTCTCGGGCATCGAGCTCGAATATACGGCGATGGATGGCGACAAGCTCGTCGGCACCGGCGAGCGGCTGACGCTTACCGC